>NZ_JBEWXI010000003.1:0-186213 GCF_040566515.1 Psychromonas sp. MME2
TATTACTTTCCCAGTCATTAAAGGTTTGCTCAACATCCTCCCCTTTCATCATCGTCAACAACGTCCTCGCAATACGTTGCTGTTGCCATTCAAGGTCATCACACATCGCCTCCTTAGCCAATGATTGCCAATTATTATCAACGGGCAGTAAATTGAGCTGTTTAGCAATATCAAATAACTTCAATTTGTAAGATGCATAAAAATAGACTCTAGCTGCTAAATGGGGATCAACCTGTAGTTTTAGCGCCACAGAAATCACACTCAATAAGGCATAAAACTGCTCCGTACAGGAGATTTTTGCCGCCAAAGAAGCAGGAACAGAAGCTTCTAAAAGAGGATTAATAGCAGCAATACGATAATCAACCACATTGCCCATTAAGACTTTTTCAATATTAGCCGCCACCGATTGCAAGGGCTGTTGATATTGACGTATTAACTTACCAGTCTCTAATTCATCACGATGATTACGTATCAACCAACGCGTGCTGCGATAAATCATACTTTGCAGTTTAAAAATCATATCGTTCTGTAGGGCACAATCAACCTTATGATCTAAGGCTTCTATCTCCTGCAAAATATTGTTAAGTACAAAAATATCCCGACTAGCAATCCACGCCTTACTCAGGTCTAAAAATGAACAGCCCGAGCTAGACATAATACGATACGCAAAGGTTGGCCCCATTATATTAAAAAGATCATTACTCACTTGTGTCGCAACAATCTCATTGATTAATGGATGCTGTTGTATCTCATTGGGATATTGCTTAACTAAGGATGCTGGAAATATTTTTTCTGCTTCACCAATAAGATAAGGATCACTGGCAATGTGAGCATCTGCTAGTTCCTGTTTCATCTCATTTTTTGCATAGGCAAGCACAACCGAAATAGTCGGGCGACTCAAACCAAGGTGTGCGCTTTTACGTTCACATAGCTTTTCATCGGAGGGAATAAACTCCAGCTCACGGTTTAATTTTCCCTTAGATTCCAATTCATTAATAAAATTACGAAACTCTTCCATACGCTTATAGCTGCCAATATGCGTCAAACTAACACACTGGGCTTGGCGATAATTATTGCAAAGCACTAAATGCGCCACATCATCGGTCATTTTTCCTAAGCAAAGATTACGCTGCTTAACCGTTAAATCCCCCTGTGAAACTAACTTATCCAGCAGAATTTTAATATTAACTTCTAAATCTGAACAATTAACGCCTGCAGCATTATCGATGGCGTCAGTAAAGCAGAGCCCCCCATACCGGCATACTCAATTCGTGCCCGTTGTGTAAAACCTAAATTTCCACCTTCACCAATTACGGCACAGCGCAGTTGATTACCATTAATACGTAAACAATCGTTAGCCTTATCGCCAACATCAGCATGGCTTTCGTCACTACTTTTAACATAGGTGCCGATTCCCCCATTCCAGAGAAGATCAACGCGTGCTTTTAATAACAAACCAATCAGCTCCGTTGGGGAAACTTGTTTTTTATCAATATCAAAACGTTTTGCCATTTCAGGTGTAATTTTAATACTTTTAGCGCTACGTAAATAGACACCACCACCCGTAGAGAGTAGTGCCGCATTGTAATCACTCCAAGCACTACGCGGGGTATTGAATAAACGCAATCTTTCATCAAAGTTAGCTTTTAAATCAACCGGATTGGGATCAATAAATATATGTAAATGGTTAAAAGCGGCAATCAGTGAAATATATTTTGACCTGAGCATCCCATTACCAAAAACATCCCCTCCCATATCACCAATACCAACCACACTAATGGCTTGTTGCTGCACATCAACACCGCCATCTGAAATGACGTTGCACACTTTTCCATGCCCCGCGTGCGGTAATTCCCATTTTTTTATGGTCATAACCATTACTGCCTCCCGAGGCAAAGGCATCATCGAGCCAAAAATTTCTTTGCTGTGCTAATTGATTCGCGATATCAGAAAAAGTTGCCGTACCTTTATCTGCCGCTACCACAAGATAGGGATCATCGCCATCATAGCGAAGCAGATCGACGGGCGGGACGACCTCACCTTGTTGAAGATTATCGGTAATATCTAATAACGCGCTGACAAACATTCGATAGCAACGAATACCTTCGGCCATAAAACTTTCTCTGTCCATATTCGTTTTTAATTTTTTCGCAACAAAGCCCCCCTTAGCACCAACCGGGACAATCACCGAGTTTTTCACTTGCTGCGCCTTTACTAAGCCAAGTACCTCGGTTCGAAAATCTTCACCACGGTCAGACCAACGTAACCCACCACGAGCCACCTTACCACCACGCAGATGAACCCCTTCAAAGCAAGGTGAATAAACAAACACCTCATAATTTAAGCGCGGAAGCGGCAGTTCGGTTAATTGGTCATGGTCAAATTTAAAGCTGATATAGGGTTTATCAATACCGCTATCTCGTTGGAAGTAGTTGCTACGCAATGTTGCCATAATAAGCTCAACATATTGACGTAAAACGCGATCTTCATTGAGATTACTGACATCATTTAGGGCCGTTAAAATCTTATCCTGCAACTTAACTTGCTTATCCAGATGGCAACTTGTCACAGGATCAAAGCGTAACTTAAATAAACGAATAATATCTTGTACTAATTGGCTATGGGCGAGCAGTGTTTTAGCAATCGCTAAATGGCTAAAACCAAAACGAATTTGTTTTAAATATTTAGCATAGGCACGTAATAAACTGACTTCACGCCAAGAAAGTCCGGCACTGAGAATGAGTTTATTAAAAGAGTCACTCTCCGCCTGACCATACCAAATTGATAAAAAGGCATCGGAAAATAGATCTCGATATGCTTCGGGATCAAAATTATCAACGAGCGAATATTTTAACGTTAAATCATACAACCAAACCGACTCTTCACCCTCCGGAGCGACTTTATAGGGATACTCTTCAGCAACTTTTAAGCCTAAGTTTTCCAAGACAGGGATAAGATCCGAAAGCAATAATGCACCATCTTGATGGAATAGTTTTAATTTTAATTCACTCTCATTAACTTCAATAGAGCGGTAAAAACGCAATGCCATTGAGCGTGTTTTATCTGCATACAATGACTCAATTCGTTCAATATCAGTCACTGCAATACGGCTACTAAAGACATATTGATAACTACTTGAAAAGGCTGACTGATACTTTTTGGCAAGCTTTATCCCCTGCTCTTCACTAAAGTGGTCAACTAAAGACTCATGTAATTGATAATCCCAAGGCTTAGTTAACTGGCACATACGATCTTCTATCGCTTGCACCTCTAACTCTTGCTTCAATGGTCCTTTTAAACGCAACAATAAACGGAGACGCGCTAAATTCGACTCGCTCATATAGATTTGAAAATCACTATCAATCACATCTAAGGTGCGGCAAATTAACTCTTCAAAAGCCAATCGAATTTTAGTGTTATAAACATCGCGAGGAACATAGAGCGTCGCAATAACAAAGAGGTGATTACCTTCGCTGCGCAAAAATAGCTTCAACTGTTTACGCTCTTGCGCATGTAAAACCACTAAAGCATTTTCTAATAGGGATTGCGTATCACACAGTAGCAGATCTTCTGCTGGATGAGTGGAAATAATTTGCGATAACTCTTTGTAATAATGGCCACCTGGACTGTAACCTGATTTTTCTAATATATGCTTTAACTTACTAGAAACGACAGGGATCAAGGATGGCGTTTCACGATATACGGATGAAGTATATAAACCAATAAAACGATAACCAGCAATTAACTGCCCCTGTTCATCGAAACGTTTAACATAAATCACATCGGGATAGGCCGCCCGATGGACCATCGCCCGCTGAGAGGCCTTGCTAAAATGCAACAAAGAGGGACGATTTAACACATCAAAGGCTTCGAATTGGAGAGCTTCCGCCATAAAACCTACACGTTTAAGTAGCCCTAAACGACTCTCCTGAGAAGAAATAAGTTGCCCTTTTTCTATTACAAATTGGTCACAAGCGATAAAGGTAAAGTGATCATTTAACAACCAAGATAAAAAAGTTTGCTGCTCTTTTAAGTCAGGGATCTGTTTATTATATTTATCCGTACAACTAACCTGCACCGCATCCTTTAATGTTTGCGTTAATCTAGAGAAGTCATCAACAACTAAAACAACATCTTGCATAGCGAGTTGGATCTTAGCCGTTAACTGATCTCGTTCCACTTTTGAACTTGTTTGGTCTATCTCTAAATAGAGTAATAACTCCCCCTTTTCCTTGCCATTAAAAGAGGATAATTTACCCGTTTTCGTTCTACTGGTGGTCATTTCGCTATGAAAAACACGATGAACTTTAATATTTTGCTCGTTAATAATGAGTTTTAATGTATCAATCACGAAGGGAATATTACGGCACAACACACTAATAACAGTATGCGAGGATTGCCATTCATCTTTTTCAACATCAGGATTAAATACCAGTACCTTGGCATTATCTCCAGACCATTGCTGACATTCACGCCACAAAGAGACGGTCAGCCCTGTGAGATCTTCTGGTGACATTTGCGTTAAATCGGCAATGGTTACATCACGATAAAGTCGGCTGATAAATTGCTCTAATACCTTTTGTGTCGCCGCAGAGAAGTGCGTTTTTAAATGCGTAAAAATCTGTTTTAATATATCGCTTTTTTGATCTAATTTTGAAGAAGTCATCATTGCCCCCCATTACATAAATGCTCTTTTGTAAGACTAGAGCACAATAAAGAATTAACCATGCAACCCACGCAATAAAAATTACTTTATAGTAAATATTTGATTTGCTTCGAAATGTGAGTAAAAAAGAGCAGTGCAAAAATGCCCCTGAAAGAAATAGCCCCGAGCATCTCGGCACTCTTTTTCTTGCTGACTTTGCATTTTAAAGTGGCAGGAATATAAATATAGGATGGGTATTAGTGTTCACAATGGGGACAATGATAAAAGCGCGTAAAAGCTCCCTTTACGCGCTTCATAAAATGCGATTAGCGTGTCCTTGTCACACCATCAACATGAGTAAGTGCGGCTTGCAAGGCTAGCTCACGTGAACTGTAATTATTACTCTTGGCAATTAAATCCAAGACATTCAATTTTTCTAATTGGTCGCGCGTTTGTATATGAGGGCATAATAATAACACCTCACATTTTGCCTCTAGTGCATCTTTTATCGCATTTTCTAGTGCCAAGCCAACCGTCACATCAATCATCGGTACATCGGTTAAATCTAAAATCATCACTTGATAGTCGTCAATGGTTGCATGTTGTCGTGATATTGCTTTTGATACACTAAATATCATTGGCCCTGATAAGTAAAAAAACAGCACTTTGCCATCCGCTTTATCTAAAAGTAATCGTTCGCTAACGGTTAAAGGTAAATCGGTTTGATTGGCATCACTGATCGCTTTAACTTGCCGTTCTGCTCTTTACCAGCTTTTCAATAATCAAAATATTGGAAATAAAGACCCCTAACCCCACTGCGACCATCAAATCAACAAAGACGGTCAGTAGCATCACGCCATACATTATCATCATCGCAGGCAGGCTAACCTTGTGAGCTCGCTGAATAAAGCTCCAATCTAAAATATTAAAACCAACATAAACAGCAATCCCGGCCAGCACCGCCATGGGTATGGGTTCGGTTAGCCCACCCGCAACGAGCACAACCAGCGCCAGCACAAGGGCGCGCAACATACCTGAAATGGGAGAACGCCCCCCAACCTGTATGTTGGTGACCGTGCCCATGGTTGCCCCAGCCCCCGGTAGTGCGCCAAATAAACCAGAAATCATGTTTGCCAAACCTTGGCCACGCAACTCTTTATCAGAGTCATGCTCTTTACGCGTTAAGGAATCACCAATGACAGCTGTTAACAGGGTATCAATACAACCTAAAGTCCCCAGTACTAACGCATCGAGTACCATGGTAGTAAACATATCAGCATTAAAAGATGGCAATACCAAGGAAGGTAATCCAGCAGGTATTTCGCCAATACGACGGATACTCTCTTTATCAAATAATATCACCGACAAAAATGTAACAGCAACTAAAGTGACCAGTTGCGCGGGAACAAATTTTCGATATTTTTTAGGGAAATAAAATAGTAATAGTAAAGTAATAACACCAAGGAAAAGTTCACTAAATTTTATCTCTGATAACGTCTGCGGTAACGCAGAAAGCGTCCCTAATACTCCTCCTGCTGGCGCCGAATGTCCAAGCAATGGCGATAATTGCAGAATAATTAAAATCACACCGATACCAGACATAAATCCCGAAACAACGCTATATGGCATCAACGTTACATACTTACCGAGTTTAAGCGTGCCGAGCAATATCTGAAAAGCCCCCGCCATCATCACCACGGTAAAAGACATTGCCATGCCCGATTCTGGATATTTAGCCATCATACTGGTCAAAACGGCCGTCATAATAACCGTCATTGGGCCAGTAGGCTCTGAAATAAGGCTCGTTGAGCCACCAAAAAGAGCAGCAAAAAAACCAACCAGAATCGCCCCCCACAACCCAGCCTCCGCACCAGCGCCAGAGGCAACACCAAAGGCAAGCGCCAAGGGTAAAGAGATGATAGCGGTTGTGACGCCAGCGAAGAGATCCCCTTTCACATTAATATTATCAAAACGATGTCCAAGCACCACGGTCACTCCTGTAGAAAGTCTGTTGTGAATTTTTTAACAACATTCAAATTGTGCAATTTGTTGCTTAACTATCGCCTGATTTTCTGCAATGAAATTAACATGACCTAACTTTCTATTGGCTTTCACGGTTTTGTTATACCAATACAATTTGGCGTTTTCAGTTAATGCATCAAAGGGAGGCTTTGCCGTACCGATAAGGTTAACCATTCCCGCAGCCCCTATTTGCTGAGTGCTGCCAAGGCTCAACCCAGCTAATGCTCGGATATGATTTTCAAATTGGCAAGTAAGAGTACCCAACTGCGTCCAATGACCGCTATTGTGAACTCTGGGCGCTAATTCATTAACCATTAACTTATCGCCAACAACAAAAAACTCAATAGCCATCACCCCAACATAATCCAATTTATTCAGTAGCATTTCCATATACTGCTGTGCCTGTTGCTCCATGGCATTGGAAATATCCATTGCTGGCGCATAGGATTGTTTTAACATGCCTCGTTCATGTTCATTATCGGTTAACGAATAGTGCTTAATCTGCCCACTTTGACTGCGCACAGAAAGCAGGGAGATCTCTTTATCAAATGCAACAAATGCCTCGATAATATAGTCTTCAATAGTGAGCTTATCGAATGCATTTGCCTCATCCTCATTTTTGATAAGCCATTGGTTTTTACCGTCGTAGCCTTCGCGACATGATTTAACCATGACCGGATAACCTAAAACCTGCCCCGCCTCTAAGACACGGCTATTATAAAAAAATGGCGAGGTTGGAATAGCCAAATCCGCTAATAGCTGTTTCTCTTTAGCTCTGTGTTGACACGCCTTTATCGCGGCAATACCCGGATAAATAGGACAAAATTCTGCCAAGGCTTGTAATAGCGCGGGGTCAACTTGTTCTTTTTCAACGCTAATACAATCAGGCTCACCTAACGCTTTATATAGTTGCTCGATTTTCTGTCTATCATAACCATCACTCCCTTTTGTTGCCGCTGGCAATTCTTTGACCACCCCAAGCCCCTCGACACAAGAAAGGCTTTGGCTAAGATCATCATGAATAAAGCTAAATTTAATCCCCAATGGTAAACCCGCAAGCGCCATCATACGTGATAACTGCCCACAGCCAACAATGGCAATACGCATTATTCAACCTCCCACGTAACACTTTCTGTTTGCTGTTCACGCCATGCTTTCACTTTATGTTGTAAGTCAGGGTCTCCAATTGAAAGCAGTTGAGCGGCTAACAAGCCCGCATTAAAGGCCCCCGCTTCACCAATTGCTTGCGTTGCAACCGCAACGCCCTTAGGCATTTGCACAATGGATAATAAACTGTCCATCCCCTTGAGTGCTTTACTTTGTACAGGAACGCCAATCACAGGGACACAGGTTAACGCCGCAGTCATGCCTGGAAGATGAGCAGCACCACCTGCGCCAGCAATAATCACGCTGTAATTATTCTCCGCTGTTTGCGCAAATTCATATAACCGTTGTGGGGTACGATGCGCGGAGACCACCATCGCTTCAAAGGGAATAGCAAACGCTTCAAGCAAGGTGGTGGCGTGACGCATCACAGGCCAGTCTGATTGAGAACCCATTATGATAGCGACTTTATGTGTAGGCATTGTTTTTACTCCGTAATTGATTCACTAAAAAGTGCAAATTAATATAGTTTTCCTTGGACGGAGTGAGTATGACAACAACAAGCCATAGATAAAAATAGATATTATCTAATCCATATATAGACTAATATCTATGTACATTTATTCTTATACCGTGAAGGATTTCGAATGCAATCACGACTGCATGCCCATGTAGGTACAATGCGGCAACTAGAAATACTATTGGCTGTGCATGATAAAGGCAGTATTAATGAAGCGGCCAAGGAGCTTTTTTTAACTCAACCGACAGTATCAATTCAAATGCGCAAACTCACCGAAGCGATTGGTGAGCCTTTGTATCAATATATCAATAGGCAATTGGTTTTTACGGATATCGGCTTAGAGCTAGTGAAAACCGCAGTCGAAGTGCTTGATAGCTTTGCTCGCCTAGATATGACCCTAGGCAATCTCCGCGAATTCAAATCGGGTACCCTACGCTTGGCCGTTGTAACCACATCCAAATATTTTATTCCGCACCTTTTAGGCCCCTTTTGTGAAGCGTTTCCAAATATCGATATCCAACTGAAAATCGGCAATCGCGAGCAAACCATTGAACGAATGAAACAGGGGGTGGATGATTTTTATGTCTTTAGCCACCCCCCTCAAGATATCGAGGCCAACAGCATAGAATTTCTCGACAATCCCTTAGTCGCCATAGCGCATCAAGACCACCCACTGGTAAAACAAAAAATAATTACCCTTGATGACCTATGTAAAACGCCTTTTCTAATGCGTGAAAAGGGTTCGGGCACCCGTTACGCGATTGAACGTTTTTTTAAAAAACATAAGTTACAAGCCAACATAAAGATGACCATAGAAAGCAACGAGGCGATTAAACATGCGGTCATGTCTAAATTGGGGGTGTCGATTATTTCGGCTCACACCCTCACCTATGGTGGTCAAAGCGGCTTAGTACGTCTACCTATCAAAGAGCTACCGATAGATTCACACTGGTTTTTTATGTGGTCAGCAGCGAAACGCCCCACCTTAATCGCCTCGGCATTTTTACAGCATATTGAGGCTAATGGTCGCAAGTTGCTACAAGATGAACTTGATAAGAATGGGTTGGAGTAAGGTGAGCGCTATAAGGTTTGACTGCCCTAGCGAAGCCTACTCCTTACAGCGAAAAAATTACAGATGTTAAAGTTTTTAACCCTCTTTTGTATTAGTTCAGACTAGATTTGACATTTCGACTTGAAAAGTTGAGAGTTACCCGTTTTGATAAAGGTGTCGAATCTTTATTTCAAAACAACAAAAGGTAACTCTCATGTTTCATACTAACAATCCAATCATTAAACACAAAGCAGGTTTACTTAATTTAGCAGAAGAATTAGGCAACGTATCTAGAGCTTGTAAAGTCATGGGTGTATCACGAGATACATTTTATCGTTATCAAGAGCTTGTGGAGGAAGGTGGTGTTGATGCTCTGATCAACAAAACCAGACGAGCACCCAATCTTAAAAATCGTGTTGATGAAGCAACAGAACAAGCTGTTATTAAGTATGCCATTGAACAACCAGCTCACGGCCAACACCGTACAAGCAATGAATTACGCAAACAAGGTGTATTTGTATCCGGTAGTGGTGTTCGCTCTATTTGGTTGCGGAATAACCTTGAAAATTTCAAAAAACGCTTAAAAGCACTTGAAGAAAAAGTCGCTAACGACGGCATTATTCTAACGGAAGCACAGGTCGCAGCACTAGAAAAGAAAAAGCATGATGATGAGGCGTGTGGTGAGATAGAAACGGTACATCCAGGTTATTTAGGCTCTCAAGACACCTTTTATGTCGGCAATATGAAAGGTGTTGGTCGTATTTATCAGCAGACTTTTGTTGATACCTATAGCAAAGTAGCCTTCGCCAAGCTCTATACCACCAAAACCCCAATTACAGCTGCCGATATACTTAACGACAAAGTATTACCGTATTTTGAGCAGTATGAGCTTCCTATGCTACGGATTTTAACTGACAGAGGTACTGAATACTGTGGAAGAGTTGAGCAGCATGATTATCAGCTCTATCTTGCTATTAACGATATCGATCATACTAAAACGAAAGCGATGTCTCCGCAGACTAATGGTATCTGTGAGCGCTTCCATAAGACGATATTGAACGAGTTTTATCAAATTACTTTTAGGAAAAAACTGTATAGCAGTTTGGAGGAGCTGCAAAAAGATCTAGACGAATGGATCAATTACTATAACAATGAACGTACCCATCAAGGTAAAATGTGTTGTGGACGAACACCACTTGAAACATTAATTGATGGTAAATCGATTTGGGCAGAAAAGAATTTAGCTCAAATCTAAACTAACAGTCACCATTACAAAATGGGTAACTGTCAGATTAAGTCTGAGCTACTACACTCTTTGCTAACAATCGTAAGCGCAGGTGGGTGCTGATTGATTAGTTCTATCTTTTCCATGCTCTAATTGACGTTCAGCATCTTGTACTGATATCTTCTGAAAAAAAACCGCCATAATTAGATTTAATCTTTCTTCTGCATTTCCAAATTTATCCATTCCGCCATACCTAACTGAATCGAAGTCAAGCTCAGCCACCTTCTCTCCTTTACTATCAGTAACATCTAAGTTTACGTAACGCATGTACGTTGCCATATCCCACCACCAATTAGCATTAAATTCAAACATCACTTGATTATCATTTAACGCTGCATTTGGGCTTGCCGTTTCCTTAGATACGTTATAACCATTATCAACCATCCAATTAGTAACAATACTCCTAACTTTTGCGGTTTGCTTTGGATCGTTTGTCATAACTATTTCTTTTTCAAAATTTGGATCCATTTGCTTCAACGTTGTTAGACCATTGCTTGAACATCCCGTTACAGCGACTAAAACCAAACCGAGTATTATATTTCTCACGTAAACATCCCTTTAAATTAAATATAGCTATACGCAAACGATATAGTTGCGTATCCATGTTAAGCAGTTATGATAATAACTTGAATATTTGATGATAAGTTTAATATTACTCGTATACAAATATCAGGTAACAAAAAGCAATATATGGGGTTTCCCATTATTCAATGGTTGATGATATTGGAAATCGCGAACATGCAAATATTTTATTGATTTACATTAATAAAAAGGTTTGGCTGTCCCAAATTGTTAGTCCAGTTAATAAAAGACAAAATTAACAACAAAAAGTACGCCAGACAAAGCATCTGAGATAACAGGGGTATAGGGAATATTCATGGACTTAGAGATCTATCAAGTTGATTCGTTTACAACTGAAGCATTCAAAGGAAACCCTGCTGGGGTTTGTATAACGAAGAATGGTATAGCTGAACGCTTAATGCTTTCCATTGCTGAAGAAATGGCGGTATCTGAAACTGCATTTTTATCACTTTCGGATATGACCTTAAGGTGGTTCACTCCCAAGGCAGAAGTAAAATTATGTGGCCATGGAACACTTGCTGTTGCCCATGTACTCACCGAACGAGGGCTACTTAAACAAGGCGATCAAATCAATTTTGAAACAGCATCTGGTACATTAACAGCACTCATAAACGAAGCGACGATCGAACTTGACTTCCCATCACCGATAATCAACTTTGATGTGACTCAACCGCCTGAGTTACTTGATTATCTAGGTATCGAAAAGAGTAAAATCATATCCTTTGGTCACTTTGATTCAAAGTTTTTGATTGAAGTTGATAGTGAAAAAACCTTACGTAATCTTCAGCCTAATTTTGATGCTTTAAAACAACTTAATGGTCGTGGTGTTCTGGTTACAACACGCTCAGAAAGTGATAATTTAGACTTTCTCTCAAGGTACTTTGCTCCTTGGGTTGGTGTAAATGAAGACCCTGTAACAGGATTGGCACATTGTGCTTTGACCGTTTATTGGTCGGAGAAATTAGGAAAAATACAACTAAAGGGGTTTCAAGCATCAACCCGTGGTGGATATGTCGCTACCGAACTTTTACCCAATGGACGCACAAAGTTGGTGGGCTCTGCAGTAACGGTAATCAAAGGAACGATACAAGTACCAATCATATAACCCATAAATAGGTGATACGAACGTAAATTAAAAAGTTAGCGCCAAAAGTCAGGACATCTGGATGTCCTCAATTGGCACTAAGATATAAGCCTAAAATAAGCTTAACCACACGGCATTACTTATAAGGGGTAAGTGTAAGAAGCTTGAATACCCAGTGGAATACCTAATGCCCAGTAAGCCAATAAGAATAATGTCCAACCAATTAACATTGCAATGGAATATGGCATCATCATTGACGCTAATGTACCGATACCAGTGCTTTTAACATAGCGTTGACAGTAAACAACAACCAGAGGGAAGAATACCATTAATGGAGAGATGATATTAGAAACAGAATCACCAACACGGTAAGCCGCTTGCGATAGCTCAGGAGAGATATTCACCGCCATTAACATTGGCACTAAAATTGGACCAATTAATGCCCATTTGGCTGATGCTGAGCCAACAAGTAAATTTATAAATGCCGTTAACAGGATCATGCCAACAATCGTAAATTGTCCAGGTAAATCTAAGAATTGCAAGAATTGAGCACCGTAAAGCGCCAAAACAACACCGATATTAGATTGGCTAAACGCCACTAGGAACTGTGCACAGAAAAATGACATGACGATGTAACTGCCCATTGTACCCATGGTAAATGACATTGATTTAATGACGTCATCATTGGTTTTAAATTTACCCACCATACGCCCATATACAACGCCAGGGATAATAAAGATAATAAAGATAAGTGGCACGATAGATTGCATAATCGGCGCATCAAATGCTGTTAACTCTCCAGTAGGAGAGCGAAGTGCTGAGTTTTCAGGAATTAACAGTGCGATTAATACCGCAATACCCGCTAACATAGTAAACAGAGCGAACTTGAATGCACGTCCTTCAAGCTCAGTAATAACTCCTAATTTTTCACTCTCTTCAGCATCATCATCGATTTTAATTTTACTCAAACGAGGTTCAATCACTTTATCCGTTACCCACCAACCCACAGCTACAATTAGGATTGAAGATAACCCGGTAAAGTAAATATTTGATAACGGATTAACAATGTAATCAGAATCAAATACTTGTGCTGCCGATTGTGTAAAACCAGCAATTAACGGGTCAATACCTGATGGGATAAAGTTAGCAGAGAAACCACCTGATACCCCCGCGAAAGCAGCTGCGATACCCACTAGAGGATGACGACCTGCCGCCTGGAAAATAATTGCCCCTAATGGAATAACCAGTACGTAACCTGCATCGGCAGCAGTATGCGAAACAATCGCCACTAAAATTAACATCGGTGTTAATAGTTTAGCAGGGGTAAAGCGCAACATGTTTTTAAGCGCTGTATTAATAAAGCCAGAAGAATCAGCAACACCGACACCTAACATAGCGACCAGTACAATGCCTAACGGAGCAAAACCTGTGAAGGTTGTTACCATATTAGCTAAAAAACTTGCTAAAGAATCTCCGGTTAATTGGTTATTAACTTCAATACTTGCTTCTGTTACAGGATGTACTAGACCAAAGGAAAATTGCGAAAATAACGCAGATAGCCCCCATACTAGCAGTAGCCCCCAGAAAAAAAGAAGTGCTGGATCAGGTACTTTATTACCTGTTCTTTCGATAAAATTTAAAAAACGATCCATTCCTTTGGATGTAGTTTGTGCATTTCCTTCTAATGAAGTTTGCACATCTCCATTGATCGCTTGGTTACTCATTAAAACTCCTGTTTTTAGCTAGAAAGTTGAATTGTTTGAATATTCCTCTACAAGGAAATTATTATTACGGCTTATCACTCAACTTTTTAAATATAAGCCGCTTTGCCCTCACATAATTGATGGGATTATCATTTTTACTGCCCCAATTATCATTCGATGCTGTTTCGATTAAATCAGCGCTTCACATAATACAGAAAGTTAATGGAAGCGACACAAAAAGATATATCACCTGAGTAGAAATCGCGGACATCCAAATATTTTATTGATTTACATTAATAAAAGGTTTGCCTGTCCCAAATTGTTAACCGTACTCGTTAGCGGGTAGAAAATCTTAGACACGTCTGTGAACGCTTTAGTATTTTTACCGTCAGAGCGACTGCAATTAAAGCTAATTTGTTGATTCTTCATTATCAAAAGATCTGTTTTTAATAGACTAAGAGTCATTTATATCCCTGATTACACCCTTAGCTAGTCTTTTGGGTTTTACGCAAATAGATATTTACGCTTTACAACACCAGCAGTAGAATGTGCCGATTTTCGGCACCGCTCATCACTTTTAAAAATGGTGGGCTATTGTATGAGTTTGATATTTAATGAATCCGATAGTAATCAGTATTTCACTGCTTGTTTGTAGTAATGTTTTTATGACTTTTGCATGGTATGCACATTTAAAAGAACTTAATAATAAACCGTGGGTAATAGCTGCTCTAGTTAGTTGGGGAATAGCTCTTTTTGAGTATATGCTACAATTTCCTGCGAATAGGATAGGTTATACCGCTCTTAATGTTGGCCAACTAAAAATTCTTCAAGAAGTCATTACGTTAATGGTATTCGTGCCATTTTCGGTTTTCTATCTTAGAGAGCCTCTAAAATTAGATTATTTATGGGCTGGTTTTTGTTTGGTTGGCGCTGTGTACTTTGCATTCCGCAGCAAATTTTCCTAACACTGCGAAATAGGTGTTCTCAATTGGCGTTTCTCATTAAGTAACGTAAGTCTCTCTTCATTTATTACTTGAAGACGAGCATCTATTTGGGCAAGTTTATTAATATGGTTTTCAGGCATGACTATCATTTACCTTAATAAAGCTTACCCAAATACGGCTAGAAATGTTTTGAGGGATCCATACGCTGATGAAGAAGACGAGCCACTTCGATGCCATTATCACTAATCTGATAAAAGACAATATGCTTTTCTACGGGAAAACTTTTAGCACCAACATAAACATCATTTCTTTCCCTGCCGAAGTCAGGGTATTGAGCTAACTTCAATAAGGCTGCATCGATAGTTTGAGCATACACTTTTGCCTGTGTACTTCCCCAAGATTCAATCGTTGTTGAAATTATTTTGAATAAATCTTTTTCAGCTAAAGGAGATAACCTATAGCTAGGCATTAGTATTATCGCTCGCTGACTTGTTAGCGACTGAAAGAGAAGCTTGTTCAAATATTTCCATTACACTGTGCTTTGACGATTCGCCAGCAGCTAGCTGTTCGAATCCTTTAGCGACTTCTTCGCGTAATATTTCTAGTTGCTGGTTTTTAGCAACGTCTTTCTCAAATAATAGCCTCAAACCATCACGGATCACTTCACTTGCAGAAGTATATAAACCATCAGATACCTTTTCAGTAATTCTTCGCTCGAATTCTTTACCTAAAGTAATATTCATAATTAGCACTCCAATCATTCATTTATCATATTATGCGCATGATATACACATAATTCAAGTTTGAGAAATTTTAGTATCAAAATTAAAGAAGATAATGTGGATATTAGATGTTCAGGTTATTGAGGCATTAAACCAACCCAAACCCATATCATGCATCCCATTTATGACTTATACCAATTCCGGTAAGTATGTGATCTAAATTTTGCGCAGGAAAAACAGCTTAATTCAAGGCGTAATTTAACGTAAATGGTTATTCCCTTTGCGAAAATTACAACGCAGCAGTAAGTTGTTTTAACCAGTAAAATAAATCAGCTATTTATCGGAATTGGTATTACCACGTTGCTTTTAAGAGAGTATCCATATGGGAGGCTTTATTGGTACCCCACTTTATACCCCTAAAATGATAAAGCTTCATCAAACCTAAGAAACAAAAAAGCCATAACATCAACATGTTATGGCTTTTAAAGAAAGCTATCTAGAGTGTGTTTTACTACATCATACCGCCCATACCACCCATTCCGCCCATATCAGGCATTGCAGGCTCTGCTTTCGTTGGTAGGTCTGTGATCATACACTCTGTCGTGATCATTAATCCGGCAACCGATGCGGCAAATTGTAATGCGCTACGGGTTACTTTAGTTGGGTCAATGATACCCATTTCTAACATATCGCCATATTCACTAGTTGTTGCGTTATAACCAAAGTTACCAGACCCTTCTTTCACTTTGTTAGCAACCACAGAGGCTTCTTCGCCACAGTTAGCAACAATTTGACGCAGTGGTGCTTCCATTGCACGTAGTGCAACACGAATACCCACATTTTGCTCATCATTATCACCTTTTAGGTCTTTTAATAATGCAGCAACACGCACAAGTGCAACACCACCACCGGCAACAACACCTTCTTCAACTGCTGCGCGTGTCGCATGTAGTGCATCATCAACGCGGTCTTTCTTCTCTTTCATCTCAACTTCAGTCGATGCGCCTACTTTAATAACAGCAACACCACCTGCAAGTTTTGCACTACGCTCTTGTAGCTTCTCTTTATCGTAATCAGATGAAGAGGCTTCGATTTGTTGTTTGATTTGCGCAACACGAGCTTGAATCGCATCTTGTGCACCAACACCATCAATAATTGTGGTTTCATCTTTATTGATAACGATACGTTTTGCTTGACCTAAATCTTCTAGTTGGATCTTTTCAAGATCTAAACCGATCTCTTCAGAGATAACCGTACCCGCTGTCAAAATCGCAATATCTTGTAACATTGCTTTACGACGGTCACCGAAACCAGGCGCTTTAACCGCTGCTACTTTCACTATGCCACGCATGTTATTCACAACTAGCGTTGCTAATGCTTCGCCTTCAACATCTTCTGCGATAATTAATAGTGGTTTTGACGCTTTAGCAACAGCTTCTAAGGTTGGTAATAATTCACGAATGTTACCGATTTTTTTATCAACTAATAGAATGTATGGATTATCAAGCTCAATGGTGCCCGCTTCTTGATTAGTGATGAAGTATGGCGATAGGTAACCGCGATCAAACTGCATACCTTCTACTACGTCTAATTCTGTTTCTAGGCCTTGCCCTTCTTCAACGGTAATAACGCCTTCATTACCGACTTTCTGCATTGCAGATGCGATAATTTCACCAATTTCACTATCTGAGTTTGCAGAGATAGTACCTACTTGTGTGATCGCTTTTGAATCGGCACAAGGGGTTGATAATTTTTTCAATTCAGCAACGGCAGACTTAACGGTTTTATCAATACCACGTTTAAGATCCATTGGGTTCATACCCGCAGCGACTGCTTTTAAGCCTTCTTTAATAATCGCTTGCGCTAATACGGTTGCGGTCGTTGTTCCGTCACCAGCTGCATCATTGGTTTGTGAAGCAACTTCTTTAACCATTTGTGCGCCCATGTTTTCAAACTTATCTTCAAGTTCAATCTCTTTCGCAACAGTTACGCCATCTTTAGTAATTTGTGGAGCGCCAAAGCTTTTATCGATAACTACATTACGGCCTTTAGGACCTAATGTTACTTTAACTGCATTAGCTAGGACATCAACACCGGCTAACATTTTAATACGCGCATCGTTACTAAATTTAACTTCTTTTGCAGACATTTTATTTTCCTTTATTCTTTACGATTTTAAGATACTGACATTACTTTACGACGAAAAAGTAAAGTACAATTAAAATAGCGAATTATTCAACAACAGCAAGAATGTCACTTTCACTTAATATAAGCACTTCTTGGCCTTCAATCTTCTCAGTTTTCAGACCGTAACCTTCACTAAAAATAACAATATCTCCCACTTTTACATCAAGTGGCTTTACCTCACCGCTATCTAGTAGGCGGCCTTTACCAACAGCAAGCACTTCACCGCGAGTAGACTTTTCCGCAGCGCTTCCCGTTAACACGATGCCACCTGCAGATTTAGTTTCTTGCTCGGTACGTTTTAAAATAACACGATCATGTAATGGACGAATAGTCATGGTTTTTCCTTCTAAATTGACGTTTGGATGTACAAGCGATATGGGGAGGGGGAGTAAAACTTTCAAGTGCAAAAGTGTATTTTTTTGCAAAAAAAAAAGCCTATATATTCATATAGGCTATTAAAATTTGATTAAACAAGGTTAAGTAGATGGTGACTTTATCTTCGGCGATGCGAGTTCATTAATAATTCGATTAATTTCACTTACTGCAATCAATATGCTTTTGTCGCTTTGTTGATGACGATATGCGACCAATTTTCCTTTGATAACACGAAACCGCCCCAAGCCAACAATAAAAATACGTCCGTTAAAAAAGGCTTTGACAAACTTAGCTATTTGACGAGGTTGATATTTTTTAAAAACTCTTAATGTAATTGAATTCTTTATACTCACAACAGTTGACCCTTTTGTTTTTTGTAAATCACTTTAGGCGCATTAACGTACTCGCCATATATGACAAAACAATGAAATATATAGACTTTCTATACAATGCCGTTGCAAATGAGATTTATCAAATAAAAAAAGAGAGATATGTGACCGCAATTTAAAAATTTACTCTTTGTCATCTTTACGTTCGAATTCTCCTTCAATGACATCATCCGACATTTTTTTAGTAGAAAAAGGTGAGTGGGCTCCCCCCTGTTGAAATGCACCTCCCATCGTCACGTTTGGATTTAATTTTATATTTGCCAAAACCATTCGTGCGATGCTTTTCCTAATGGATGGCTGTAAAAGTAGCAAACCACAGGTATCAGTAACAAAACCAGGCGTGACCAATAAAATTCCAGAGGCAAATAGCATTAGCCCTTCAACCATCTGTTGCCCCGGCATCTCGCCACGTGCAACGCGTTGTTGTAAATCTTGGATAAGTTGTAGACCTTGACTGCGCACTAAGGCAGACCCAACTAATGCGGTAATAATAACCAATAACACCGTTGGCCAAGCACCTAAAGCACTACCAACCTTAACCAGGACAAAAATTTCTAGTAGGGAAACGGCAGTAAAAAGTAAAAATAATCGAGCAAACATATTCATTCCTATTTTTGGTAGAAAATATAACCAGTTACCTCAGTATGCTTTGTCAGGCGTTAGGGCAATAACAAGAGTAGCAGTCGGCGATGTTATAAAATCTCTAGGTAGAATAACTATACTTCTATTTGAAGCCTCGCATCTCGGTACGCTTTTGCTTGCTGACTTTGCATCTTGAAGTAGCATGGTTATTAAGACTATAGTAAAGCGTACTTAATTAACATAGTGAATATTGAATTTACTTGTATTCTAAATTACGAACTTGCACTTTCGTCTTGATAAAATGTTTGTATTGACTATCAGCGCTAAGCTCTCCAGATAACTCGATAAATACGCTACGCAGCGTCGCTGACGCACTCGAGACTTCGCTTTCAGTAAAAACCAACTTGGTGATTTTTATGAATTTATTATCCGTCATGGCTTCCCAATGTCCGTTACCACTGTTATAACAATCTGCCGCCAATGGGGCGACCCCTCGACCAAATTGGATTCGCTGATTATCAGCATCAAACCTAAATGCCATTTTATTACTGTGAATAAGGGACTCTGAATGATCTTGGTTATAATAATAGATGATACAATTTTCACTTACGCCATGGATCGTATCGACCGTTTTTACAGCCCCACTACCCACCAAGTAGTCACGTCCCCCATAACCTGCGCGGCGAATATCATTTTCCATCACGGCGATGAGTGATTGTAAATCAGTACGTAAACGAGACTGTTTTAAACTTTTAGCCCCCGCTGAAACGCTAAACAGATATAAACTAATGATCATTGTCAATAACAGTGAACCCAATAACAAAGCGATTAATAGTTCAACTAATGAAAAGCCGCACTTACCTTTTAACATTTTTTATACCCTAACAGTGCTTCATTAGGAGAACATATTCTTAATCGCATTGTGGATTGAATAACTTTTAACTGTGCCCCATCGGGAGTGGAAAATTTCACACTGCCCGTATTAACATTAAATCGCATCGCTCCATAGGAGGCTTGTTGGCTAGAAAAATTGATGTCTGCGGCAGAAGTTGAGACCTTGTTGCCATCACTTATTTGCTCACTCACGAGTAAACCATCGAACAAGCAACTGTTAATATTGATGCAATCGCAGTTATCGACATCCGTTGTGATGACCTGCCATGCACCGCTAACCTGCATCGGACAAAAATGAGCATATACCACACTGTTTTTTCGGATCGCCTGCGAGCTAGTTAAACTTAATATACGATGTAGTTTTTCGGCGCGTTGTATTAAAGCTTGGTGGGCAAAAAGAGCGTAATAACTTGCTCTAACAGTAGAAATGAGAATGGCTAATATAACCAAGGTGATCAGTAATTCGATGAGTGTCAAACCTCGGCTATAATAAGCACCTTTTCTAACCACCCTGTACTCCTGAAATTTATGATTAAAACAACTTAAAGCGCCTTAAGTGCGGATTCAAAACAGCGATACCGCTGCATCGAAACCTCATCAAGTTCCGCAGCTTCAATAACATTAACACATTGTTTTGCTATATTTTTTTTCAACGAAAATGGCTCATTAGTGGGCCAGCCTTTAACCAGTGATTGTGCTAAGTTGAGTGACAGCTGTATATTGTTAGGCATAATTTTATGCGCATCCAGAAACGTTGCGGTAGCGGCGGGGTATAGACCATTGCGATATAAATTAATACCCTTTTCATTCAACTCCAATAGTTTTCTAATTAACTCATTGCTCTCTTTCTTACTCTTATTGATAAGTAATAAATAGCTCATCACTTCGATGTTATTGCTCTCCTCTGGTAGTGAAATAAGCGCCATTATTTCATGATGTTTTCTATGTTCTCCTAGCTCAAGCCACGTTTTAGCTAGTGCTAAAACAGTGTCTCGCCCACTCTCTACGATAACATCGATGTCACAATCATTGAGTAATCGATAGGCCTCTTTTAATGCGCCTTTCACTATCCGCATACGCGCTGCAGCTATTTTCTCTAACTCGCAAAATTGTTTTTTATCAAAACGTTGAGAAGCATTTTTTAAAATAACTTGTACCTGTGAAAACGTTTTTGCCTGTTGCAGCTCATTACCTGTTTTCGCTTGATCTAATAGGCAATGAATATAATTAAAACTGTTAACAATATGTTCATGTACCGAAAAGTGGGAATTACTTAATATCACCTTAAAACAACGCGCGGCGGTTTCGTTATCACCTTCTAATAAGGCGATGTTAGCTAAAGCTCGTTGCCTAGATATGTTTTTTGGGGAGAGTTTAAGCGATTCCACTAATAGTTTTTTCGCATCGGCAAAGCGTTGCCTCTGCGCATAAATACTAGATAACCAGTTCAGTGCTTCGATGCGTGTTTCATTTAAATCACATAATGCATATAGCAGCTTTTCAGCACGACTGTAATCATTTAAATGGTAATAGGCGATCGCCTTACCCAGCCTAGCCCAAGAAAAATCTCTATGTTGCAGAATGACATCATAGAGATCCAAAGCTAATTGCGGATGTTGCAAATGTAGTAACACTTCCCCTTTCAAACGAGTAACCATTAGCGTATATTTATTGCTCTCTTTACTGGCTTTAGCGCATTCCGACAACGCTTTAGTGTAATCTTTATTCGCCAGAGCATCATAAATTCCCCCTAGAGCAATACGTTTCTCTAAGGCTCTGACTAAACGGGTTTCAAGGGTTTTATAGGAGAAGGGTTTTAATAGATAATCATCGGGCTGAAGTTCTACCAAACCATGCACAACTTGCTGCGTCATTTCAGCGCTAATTAAAATAAATACCGCATTCGTTTTTAGTAGAAAACGTAATTTTAACTCTTCAAATAACTGGTAACCATCCTTACCTTTTCCTAAGTTAAAATCGCATAAAATAAAATCAAATGCTTTCAACTCACACAACTCAAGCGCTCGGTCACCATTACTCGCAAGGGCAACATCGCGACAGCCAAACATTTGCAACATCCCTTTAACAGCATTTCGGATTGTATCGATGTCATCAACAACTAATACAGATTGTGTTGCAAAAAAATTACTGGGTAAGGCCATAATTCCCTAGCTATGTAATACATATCTACATAAGTATCTGATCTATCTTGTTGCTTAAAATAATAAATAGGTGCGTTGCATTCAATCGTAATAGTCGACTATGACTCAATCATATGCTTTGCTCTCTCATTTACTCACAAGCGATGACCACAATATTATCCAGATTGGTATAAGGTAAAAAGTAATAAAGCGATGAACTCCTTAGCTTTATCACACTTGCCTCGTGAGAGGCATATAACTGTTCACGGTATTAGATAATTAAAATAATTGGTATTAAACTTAAACATTCCACGTGTTGGTGAGTATGCTATGCACGCAACACGTGTATCTAAACAATACAGATAAAAAGGATTTAGAAAATAACTATTATAGTCTAAATAATGATTCTATTGACAAACCTTGTTGGGAAAGGACATCACGTAAACTTCTCAACGCTTCAACCTGAATTTGACGAACGCGCTCCCGTGTTAAGCCAATCTCTTTGCCAACATTCTCTAACGTTGCTGCTTCATAGCCAAGCAGTCCAAATCGTCTCGCTAGTACTTCTCGTTGTTTAGGATTTAGATCTTCTAACCACTCAACAATACGTATCTTCATGTCATCATCTTGTAGCTCATTTTCTGGTGAAGCTTCACTACGATCAGGGATGATATCTAATAGCTCTTTATCAGAATTATTACCAATGGGAATATCAACTGAACTAATTCGTTCATTGAGTTTTAATATATGGGCGACTTCCTTGGCTGATACTCCTAATTTTTCAGCAATATCTTCAGCAGTTGGTTCATGTGTTAAACTGTGGGCAATTTCACGTGCAGTGCGCAAATAAACATTCAATTTTTTTACGATATGGATGGGTAAACGTATGGTGCGAGTTTGATTCATTATGGCACGTTCGATAGTTTGCCTTATCCACCATGTTGCATAGGTGGAGAAACGGAATCCCTTTTCAGGGTCAAATTTTTCAACAGCACGAATTAAACCTAAATTTCCTTCTTCGACTAAATCTAACAGAGACAAGCCCCTGTTGTTATAACGACGGGATATTTTGACCACAAGACGTAAATTACTTTCGATCATTCGCTTACGTGCAACTTCATCACCACGGAGTGAGCGGCGCGCATAATAAATCTCTTCTGCAGCAGTTAATAATGGAGAAAAGCCGATTTCACCAAGGTATAGCTGCGTCGCATCCATTACCTTAAACTGATTATCAACGGTTAATTCTTCAACCTCAGTGTCATCATCAATCAAGTCACTATCATCATCTACTTCGATTATAATATCATCAGCTACTTGCATATTTCACTACCCCTTAATCGATACTTACACTTAACCCATCATTTACTTTTTTTTGATATATATTGAAAAGGCTAACCCTTCATTATTTTTTTATTTAGTTGTTGTTTGCAATTTCGCCTTTGCTATCACTCCCATTGATAGCACCTCTGCTATTCGCTAATAAGGAATAGCTAACAATAAAATCACTCCTTTGAACAACAGTAAAGCAATATCAATTAATTATGTGACCAACAATCCACATTAACGCTTTGGCAAATAACGCTGAGGATCGACAGCCTTACCCCGATAACGGATTTCAAAATGCAGATGAACAGTTTCTGTTCCACTATCCCCCATTGTCGCTATCACCTGCCCAGCCGTCACCTGCTCATTTTCGTTGACCAAGAGTTTTTCATTATGGGCATAGGCACTTAAATAATCGTTATTATGCTTGATAATGATAAGGTTACCGTAACCACGTAACGCGCTACCCGCATAAACAACCAAGCCAGGGGAAGCTACATAAACTGGCGCTCCGCGTTGATTCGATATACTGATACCTTTCATCCCTGCCTGGGAGGAAGAAAATGTTTTACTAAGCTTCCCAGCTGCAGGCCAACGCCAATTGCTTATTTTACCCCCACCTTTGTCATTCACGTTAATTTGACTTGCCTTGGGCTTATTACTGTGCTTATGGTATTCCTTTGCGTTACTTGCAACAACCTTTTCTTTCTTATTTTGTACACAGATCTCACTTACACAACTACTTTTTATTTTCTTTGCTGTAGAGGAAGTTTTTTTCACTGTAGTGACAGTCCCGCTATGGCTCTTTTTAGCTAATGAGGGACGCAGCTTTAAGTTTCTTCCTTGATAAATAGTATAGGGAGCTTTAAGGTTGTTATATTTAGCTATATTATTGACATCCACCCCAGTTTTCCAAGCAATACTGTAAAGTGTATCCCCTGCTTCAACTTTATAATGTGTTGCGTTTTCATAATCACTTGGCTTGTTGACCTGTTTAACCGTTGCGACAGATTCCTTATTTAAGCTCAGGTCAGAGACAGGCGCACGGTGCCCGGATGATGAACACCCAGATATCAACAACAAAAAAGCTAAAACAGGAAACAGCATTGGCATATCAGCTCTTAAGCAAAAAATATAACAACATGGCGAGCACAATTGTTATCCAGCTTAATATATCGATGTACTTACTCAATTTTGCTTCCATTTTTTCTCCACCTAACACCATCAAACCCGCGACAAGAAAGAAACGCAAACCTCGCCCAACTAATGCAGTTAATACAAAAGGAATAAAAGCCATACTCATGACACCCGCTGTAATAGTAAAAACTTTAAAGGGGATGGGTGTAAAACTGGCGATAAAAACAATCATAACCCCCCAGTATGAAAACCACTCCTGTGCCGTTTGCATCTTGCTTTGATACTGCATAAACTCGATAAATGGCAATACAACGGGCTCATATAAAGCATGACCAATATAATAACCCAATGCCCCACCAAGCACAGAAAATAAGGTCGCCCCAAGTGCATAACGCCACGCTAATTTAGGCTTAGCCAACGCCATCGGTGCCAGCATAATATCAACGGGTATTGGCCAAAAAATAGACTCGACAAACGCTGTCAAATATAAATAATATGGCGCATATTTATGTTTAGACCATGTCATAACCTTGCTATACAGTGGTGAAAATATTTTCATTTTTTCTCTTTTCAAGTAAATTTAAAATTGTTAAGTTGATGATATTAATAGGAACAAATAGCTCACCTAATTTAATGACTATTCACTCAGATAACAAATTATTCACGTATTAACTCTCGTAATACACTCGTTGCATAACAACCCGAGGGTAAATAAAAATCGATTTTGACACTCGTATCATTAAGCCAAGTCGATGATAATTCTTCAGGTATTAGTAACAACGGTCGCCGTTCCTGTTTTAAACCATTTTTAGCTAATCCGGCCTGTATCGCTTGATAATTCAATAATTTTTTTAATTCATAGGTTTGCGCATCTTCCTGAGAGGTTAAGTCACCGGCCCCCCACAACGGGGCGGTCAAACAGACCTCGCAATCCAGTAAACGTTGCAAGGTACTTGGCTGAAGATCTAATAATGGAAAAAAAGAATCGATTAGCGACAAATTGAACACAATCGCCCAATAAAGGCTGATTATATAAACCATCCTTAATACGTTCAGAAACAACATGATTGAACAGATAGCTACGTGCGGCACTCAAATAGATACCACGCTTAAAGCGGTCTTTTATTTTTCGACCTAAAAACATCTGCATAGCGGCATTGATATTATGTCCCGCATAACCAAAACGTTGCTTACCAAAATAGTTCGGTACGCCGTTTTTAACGTTGAGTAATGCGCTATCTAAGGCTTCTTTATCACTTATTTCACGTAAAATAATCGTAAAGTAATTTCCAGCTAGTGCGCCCGTTCTTATTTTTTTATTGTGGCGAAGCACCTTGAGTATGGTCACCCCGGGTAATTCGAACTGCGAAAAATCGGGGCTTAATTTTCCGGGGATATGTAATGAAAACCACTGTTTAGTGACACCTTGGCGATCTTTTAAACCGGCATAACTCACATCACGCGCAGGAATTGCTGCAAACTTTGCAAGTTGCTTAGCAACATATTCTGTATTTTCTCCCGTTTTTTCAATCCACAAACAGACATGTTCACCTTCGCCAGTTAATTCAAAACCCAGTTTTTCTTCTACATAAAAATCACTGCAAGATGCTTTGAAAATACCTGAACTTTTTGGTAACCCGTATAAATAGCTAAAATTTAAACTAAATTGTGGAACTTCTATTTCACTCATTTTGACTCTTCATTGGTTATTTTACTCACTAATACAACAGCATGAGAAGCGATGCCTTCCTTTCTGCCAATCGTACCCAGTTTTTCTGTGGTGGTCGCTTTAACATTAATATTGCAAATTTGAGTTTCTAATAAAGCCGCTATTTGTTCTCGCATTGCGTAAATATGGGGAGCCATTTTAGGCATTTCGGCAATAATAGTAAGATCTACATTGCCAATTTTGTAACCATTAGCTTTAACTTCAGAGAAAACCCTTTGTAATAATTTACGACTATCAATACCTGCATAGGCAGGATCATTATCGGGAAAATGATGGCCAATATCGCCCAGCGCTAAAGCCCCCAAAAGCGCATCGCACAGTGCATGCAATGCTACATCTCCATCTGAATGAGCGAGTAGACCACTATGATAAGGTATTTGCACACCAGCTATGGTTATTGGCCCTTCACCGCCAAATTTATGCACATCAATACCATGGCCAATACGAATCATGATAGCTCCTTTTATTAATTACTGTGTAAGGTATAACTCGGCTAGTTTTAAATCTTCTTGCCGAGTAACTTTGATATTATCGCCACGCCCCTCGACGATGCCAACGGGTATTCCCGCCAACTCTAATGCAGAAGCTTCGTCGGTGATTTTGTCAAGATTATCCGCGGCTTTAATGGCTGCAATTAATAATCGATTATTAAACATCTGCGGGGTTAGCGCGTGCCAGAGATGGGTGCGTTCAACGGTCTTAATGATATTTCCCTGTGCATCGGTGCGTTTCATTGTATCGCGCACAGATGTTGCCAAAATAGCACCTTGCTGAGAACAACAAACATGGTCGATCAAGCTATCAATATCTCCTCGAGTAATACACGGCCGAGCAGCATCATGCACTAAGACATAGGCATCTTGGTCAATTAGCTGTAATGCTGAAAGCACCGAGTCAACGCGTTCAGCTCCCTTCTACTAATTGTATTTTACAGTGAGTAGCAATAGGCAAATTGACAAACCATGTATCGTTTTTTGCTATAGAGACGACAACTTGATGAATATCGGGATGATCAAGAAAAGGTTGTATACTGTGTTCAACAATCGTTTTACCTAATAAAGTTAAATACTGCTTAGGAATAGCGGCACCAACACGCTTACCAATACCAGCGGCTGCGATAACCGCAACTAAATTAGTTTTATGCATTTTTTTCTCGATATTGATGACATTCATTAATCTTCTTTAGAAGCAATGCGGAAAAACGTTTCCCCCTCTTTAACTAATCCTAATTCATTGCGAGCACGCTCTTCAATGGCCTGATGACCCTGCTTTAAATCTTCAATTTCCGAGAACATCATTTGATTACGTTGCATTAACTGCTCCGTATCAGCCTTGATTAAAGCCACTTCTTTTTCCAACCTGTAGTTATCTTGCAACCCATTCTTGCAAAACCATAAGTGATACTGCTGTAGTGCGAATAAACAAATAAGTAGCAATACAAATAATTTCATGAACTCAAGGACTCCAATAATGCCTACCTCTACCTACAAAGATCTATTCTCACATATATAGCCATGGTACTTCAATATGCAAAGTCAGCAAGAAAAAGCGTATCAATATGCGAATTACAAAGTAAAAGTCTAGTATCCTACATCGAGATTTTATCACAAAGCAGAGGGAGAGCTCTTTGCTTGCTCTGCGGGAGCCTGCAACAGACAACGTATCTTGAGGTAACATGGAAATATCTGAACAGATAAGTTGTATCGCTTTAGCAATAGGACTGCAATATATTGCACCATCTAGCTATTAATTCTTGTTTTTGTGACATTTAATAAACATTAAATATAAAAGTGTACTAAAGTAGTGCCATTGTTAACTCCCCATCTCCCAACTCAGTTTATTTTTTGTTGTGTGTCGCTCAAAGTTTCGCAAAAGTTCCGCAAAGATTTTATTATATTAATAAAAGTGTGACGAACGTCGTAGCCATAAGGAAACTTCCACACATATAATGCGCTCAAGTTAATTGGAACTTCAATTACCATTTTAATTGTTATCCCAGCTAACTCACTCTAAAGAATTAGAGTGATGGATATTTAAATATAATAAATAATGGAATCAAAGGAATAATTATGAAAATCAAAACTCTTTCGGCTGCGGTAGCAGTTGCATTGTTGTCAGCTAGCGCATCAGCGGTAGATTTCAACGGTTATATGCGTGCAGGTATCGGCCAAAATACAGATGGCGGCAATCAAGTTTGTGCTCAAGCAAACGGTGCTCCAACTAAATACCGTCTTGGTAACGAATGTGAATCTTACTTAGAACTTGGTCTAGGACAAGATTTATATGAAAAAGATGGTAAAAAATTCCGTCTAAACACTATGGTTGCGATTAAAGCAGGTAATGGTGCAGATTGGCAGGATACTCGTGACGGTGGTCATGGTGATGAGATCTTAGCAGATGATTCAAATCCTTGGGGTAATGCTGCATTTGCATTCCGTCAAGCAAATGTTGAATATACTAACGAAGCTGGTACTAAAGTTTGGGCTGGTAAAAAATACTACCAACGTCATGATATCCACTGGTTAGACTTCTACTACTGGAATACATCTGGTTACGGGGGCGGTGTTGAAAACTTCAAAATTAACGATCAATTAGGCACACTATCTGCTGCATGGTTACGTGTAGTGACTAACGATGGCGGCCCATCTGGTAACGAAGACAAAGTTAACCAATACAACACAAACAATATCGACCTACGTTGGGCTGGTATTCAAATGTGGAAAGATGCTTCATTAGAATTAGGTGCAAACATTTACGTTCCTACAATTACTGATGAGCAAGATAAAGCTGGTCTGAATGATGACACTGGTACATTATTGACTGCTGAATATACCCAAGGTGGTATTTTAGGTGGCTTTAACAAATTCACTGTTCAATATGCAGATGGCGCTTCAGCTCATGAACTAATGAGCAACCACTCAGGCTCTTACTTCGGCGCTTGGATGGATAAAGATTCTAGCGGTTACCGTATTATCGACTGGGGTGTGATCCAACTTAGTGACAAAATTGAAATGGGCTACAACGCGATTTACGCACAAGTAGACTACAAAGGCGACAACGACCATAAATGGACTTCTGTAGGTATCCGTCCAGTGTACAAATGGTCTGATACAATGAAATCAATCATCGAAATTGGTTACGACAGTACTGACAACCCAGACTGGGGTCAAAAAGAAGATCTAACTAAAGTTACTTTTGCTCAAGCTTTAACTGCGGGTAGCAGCTTCTGGGCTCGTCCAGAACTTCGTGCCTATGTAACTTATGCTAAATCTGATGATGACAACAAATTCCGTGAAGGCAGAGACAAAAACATTAGTGTTGGTCTTCAAGCTGAAGCTTGGTGGTAATCCACACTGTTTACAGGCTTGAATTATAAGCCTGTGATTTCAATTAAACCCTTATCAGGCAACTGTTAAGGGTTTTTTTCTGTCTTGTAAAGCTGCAACTCGCTTATGCACCAGACTTCTTAGACTTCCAAAATAACAGTTTGCTTTCTAATTGTGGAAAAAAAGGATGGATGAATAACTTATAGCTGGTGATCCCCCCTACTATCGCTTTGATAACAACCATTTGCTCAATACCTAAAAGATAATAAGCAAAACCACCAACAAAAGCAGAGGTCAGCATAAACAGTTGAAAAATGCGTAATCTTTTAACGCTTAATGCAATGAGTATTAGTGCAAAATCAACCCAAGTCAGCAGTAAGCCCAATGATGGATTAGCCAAATAATCGTTAATAGCAAAGTGGGTGAAATAGCCGATGCCAAGTATCATTAGGGCCAATAAAATGTAGGTCACTTTTTTAGGTGTATTAGTGAAATCACAAATATAGCGATAGAAGGTAACACTTCCAACGACCAAATTCAGTAATACCTTGGGCATGACACCAATCATGAATCCCCATACCACATCGTTAGCAACTGACAAAAAAGACGCCAACCGCATATTTTTCATGCCATTAAATAACAACAATAAAATATAAAAAGCAACACTTGTCCAACCGAGTACTTCGACAATGATATTCATATACATTTCCATGAAAAAAAACCAAAAAAAATCCCCGCCGTAGCGGGGATTACTATGAAATTAATCAAGCGCAGTAATTAGTAATTACTGACCTTTAACTTCTTTAAGACCGTTGAAAGGTGCTTTTGCGCCTAACTCTTCTTCGATACGGATTAGTTGGTTGTATTTAGCAACACGGTCACTACGGCTCATTGAACCAGTTTTGATTTGACCTGCTGCAGTACCAACGGCTAGATCAGCAATTGTTGCATCTTCAGTTTCACCAGAACGGTGAGAGATAACAGCTGTATAACCTGCATCTTTAGCCATTTTGATTGCTGCTAACGTTTCAGTTAAAGAACCAATTTGGTTAAATTTAATCAGGATTGAGTTAGCAATACCATTGTCGATACCACGCTTAAGGATCTTAGTATTTGTTACGAATAGATCGTCACCAACTAATTGAATTTTATCACCCATTAGTTTAGTTTGGTGCGCGAAACCATCCCAATCAGACTCGTCAAGACCGTCTTCGATAGATACGATTGGGTATTGGTTAGCAAGATCTTGTAGGTAGAAGTTAAATTCTTCAGAAGTAAAGATTTTACCTTCGCCTTTCATGTTGTAGTTACCCGCTTCTTTGTCGTAGAACTCAGATGCAGCACAGTCCATCGCTAATGTAACGTCTTTACCTAGTACGTAACCAGCAGCTTCAACAGCTTCTTTGATTGCAGCTAGTGCAGCAGCATTAGACTCAAGGTTAGGAGCAAAACCACCTTCATCACCAACAGCAGTGCTTAGGCCTTTAGCTTTTAATACTTTAGCTAGGTTATGGAATATTTCAGCACCGATACGTAGTGCTTCTTTAAGTGTTGGAGCGCCAACTGGTTGAATCATGAATTCTTGGATATCAACGTTGTTATCAGCGTGCTCACCACCATTGATGATGTTCATCATTGGAAGAGGCATAGAGTAAACACCAGAAGTACCGTTTAAGTCAGCAATGTGAGCATATAAAGGAACTTTCTTAGAAATTGCAGCTGCTTTAGCATTTGCAAGAGAAACAGCTAGGATTGCATTCGCGCCAAAGTTAGCTTTGTTTTCAGTACCATCTAAATCGATCATGATTTGATCTAGTTCAGCTTGTGCAAGTGCATCTTTACCTACTAATGCATCTGCGATTGGACCGTTAACAGCAGCAACTGCTTTAAGTACACCTTTACCTAGAAAACGTGCTTTATCACCGTCACGTAATTCTAACGCTTCACGAGAACCAGTTGATGCGCCTGAAGGAGCTGCAGCACGACCCATAGAGCCGTCAGCTAGATAAACATCAGCTTCAATAGTTGGGTTACCACGTGAATCAATGATTTCGCGAGCAAGTACTTTTACGATAGTAGACATAATTGTTCCTTTAGATTGTATTAAAAAATAATATTAAAAATTTATTTATGTGACCTAGCAACACGTTATGCTGCGAATTTAAACAAAACAAAGTGATCTGGTCAACAAAAACTATTTAAATCGACCCTGTTGATGATCTATCGCAGCTTTTATGAATCCTTTGAACAAAGGATGCCCATCTCGAGGTGTAGAAGTGAACTCGGGGTGGAACTGCGCAGCAACAAACCAAGGGTGATTAGGGTTTTCAATAATCTCAACTAACTTTTTATCTTCCGATAGCCCAGTTATTGCTAATCCAGCCTTTTCTATAATAGGCAAAAGATTATTATTTACTTCATAACGGTGACGATGACGCTCGAATATCTCTAAATTAGCGTACATTGCAGCAACCTTAGACCCTTCTTTGAGGTGACATAGTTGCGCACCAACGCGCATTGTACCACCTAAATCAGAATTTTCTGAACGCTGTTCAATTTCACCTGTTTTATCTATCCATTCTGTTATTAAGCCAACAACGGGTTGCTCAGTATCGGCTTTAAATTCGGTGGAGTGTGCATTTTTAAGGCCAGCAACATTTCGAGCAAACTCAATTAACGCAACTTGCATACCTAAACAAATACCAAGGTAAGGTATTTTGTTTTCACGCGCATATTTTGCCGCCAATATTTTACCTTCAATGCCACGCTCTCCAAATCCACCCGGTACGAGTATTGCGTCAACACCTTCTAAAATAGAGATTCCACGAACTTCAACATCCTGTGAATCGATATATTTAATTTTAACTGAAGCCGCATTTTTTAAACCACCATGTTTTAATGCTTCATTCACCGATTTATATGCATCAGGTAACTCGGTATATTTACCGACCATACCAATCACAACTTCATGGGAGGTATTCGCTTCTTCAGAAACAACTTGCTCCCATTCACTTAGGTCAGCTTCTGGGCACGCTAAACCAAATCGTTCAATACAAATTTGATCTAATCCCTGCGACTTAAGCAATGCGGGAATTTTGTAAATTGAATCAACATCACGCAGGGAAATAACCGACTTCTCTTGAACATTACAAAATAACGCTATTTTAGCGCGTTCATTAACTGGAATGCTCACTTCAGAGCGACAAACTAAAATATCAGGCTGAATACCTAAACTACGTAACTCTTTTACAGAGTGTTGTGTCGGTTTAGTTTTGACTTCGCCAGCGGTTTTTAAATAAGGCAATAGCGTTAGATGCATATACATGGCGTTAGCTTGACCGACTCTTAACCCCAATTGGCGAATGGCTTCTAAAAAGGGTTGCGATTCAATATCGCCAACGGTACCACCTAACTCAACAATAGTGACATCATGCCCTTCACCACCAGCAATAATGCGATCTTGAATCTCATTGGTAATATGTGGGATAACCTGAATAGTTGCCCCCAAATAATCGCCTCGACGCTCCTTTGCCAACACCTCAGAATAAACTCTGCCCGTTGTAAAGTTATTACGCTTAGTCATTTTAGTGCGAATAAAACGTTCGTAATGACCTAAATCCAGATCCGTCTCAGCGCCATCATCCGTGACAAATACTTCACCATGTTGAATAGGGCTCATTGTGCCTGGATCAACATTAATATAGGGATCAAGTTTCATAATCGTGACATCTAAACCACGCGCTTCGAGAATAGCGGCTAAAGAGCCTGCGGCAATGCCTTTACCTAGCGATGAAACCACACCACCAGTTACGAAAATATATTTTGTCGTCATAGTAACCCTGAGATATTAGGAATTAAAAAAGAAATTTTATTTACTCATTAAAAGAGATAAAGATACAAACACAAAAAAACACCAACTTAAAGATAATTGCTGGTTTTCGCTACTGGCATCAATTTACTGTAATTATAAATGAGAATTTAGGACATTTAGATGGGAATACAGTATAGCAAGCGCGCTTATTTTCGACAATCTTTTATAACAGATTCACTGAAAATAGAATAATTAACGGTAAACCGCACCAATATTGTAGCTGGAGGGGAAATAGCATCAACGAAGCGCTAGAATCGCGCTATATCATGAAAAATCAACATCTTGAAATTGATAAAACAACGCAATAAAAAACATCTTATTATACAATATCAATATTATAGAAAGTGGCTATATGGTTATTTTTTTAACTTGCTCCCAAATAGCATCTAATTCTTCTAAGGAACATTCCTGCATCCGCTTCCCCTGAGCCATCACTTCTATTTCAACCAAGCGAAAACGCTTTTCAAATTTACTGTTAGCTTGTCTCAACACCTGCTCAGGGTTGCATTTTAGATGCCGCACTAAGTTGACATTAGCAAATAATAGATCGCCAAGCTCATCTTCTATACGTAACTGTTTTTGTTGCTCACTTAAATCTTTGCGCTGAACTTCCACCAATACTTCATCAAGCTCTTCTTTAATTTTATCAACAACCGGAGCTAAATCATGCCAATCAAAACCGACATGAGCACAACGTTTTTGAATTTTATAGCTGCGGTTTAATGCTGGCAACGCCATTGGAATATTATCTAAAACACTTTTTGGTTTATTCTCTAAGCTTGCTTTTTTCGCTCGCTCCTTCTCCTTTTCTCTCTCCCAATTGGCATGAATTTCCGCTTCATTTGCAAATTCCGCAGCACTAAAAACATGGGGATGACGACGCACCAATTTTTCGTTTAAGGTTGAGATAATCTCATCAAAGTCAAACAGACCTTGTTCTTTTGCGAGTTGTGCGTAAAAAACAACTTGAAAAAGTAAATCTCCCAACTCCCCTTTCAACTCATTGAAATCTTTCTGCTCGATGGCATCCGCTACCTCATAGGCCTCTTCAATAGTATGAGGCACAATCGATGTAAATGTTTGTTTGGCATCCCAGGGGCAGCCTGTTTCAGGATCGCGCAATTGTTGCATGATCTTTAACAGGGATGATAAATTTGAAGAAGCCATGACTATTCCTTATGTTTTACACCCCATCAAGGCGTTTTTATTTGCTGCGCTAACTGCGCTATTTTTTTACACATGCCAGTCAGTAACAATTTATGCCACGGAGCAAAAAAGTACCAATAGACTAAACCCCAAATCCCAGCAGGATGCCAGTATAATGCAATTTTAAGAATGCTACGATCTGCGCGATCGGGATCAATTGTTATTTGCATTCCACCGCCACCGGGGGCCTTCATACCAAAACGCATCACTAAACAACGCCTTTCTTCGACGCTGAGTATTGTCCATGAATCTATTCGATCCCCCACTTTTAGCTGCGAGCTATCGGTTCGACCATGATGACGCCCATCACCACCGCACAGGTAATCAATCCACTCTCGTAATGCCCAAAGGCTATTAAAATAAAAATAGCGATGTTCACCACCGAGTAAATTGATAACCTGCCAAATTTGCTCAGGGCTAGCTTGAATGGTGATACTATTTTTTGCACTTTTAGCATAAAAACCATGTAGCGATGAAAAATTACGAAAGGCAGGAACACCATCTTCCCAACGCTCTGGATAGGATAATATCTGTTCTTGTTTGAAAACATCATCAATGGCTTGCTCAACGCTAATTAATGACTGCGGTATGAGTTTACGTAATGACTCAGGGCGGGCCTGAAGTTGCTCTGCTAAACCGGCAATTAGTGACTTTGCTAAATTTTGCGGCACCGACGTTACCACCCCTAACACCGTACACGCTACCCGTATTGGCAGACCGGGAATGGCAATTATCTTTATATTTTTATTAAATTTTTTAGCGATTTTAAGCATCAACTGTCGGTAACTCAACCATTGCGGTCCTGCTGCGTCAAGTATCATCCCTGCGGTTTCCGGCATGTCAGCTAATTTAACCAAATAATGAAGCACGTTGACCAACGCGATGGGAGGCGCTTGTGTCTCTATGGCGTTAGGAACCAAGGCGAAAGGCATATGACCAACCATATCACGCATCACTTCAAAGGCGGCAGAGCCCGGTGCAATAATAATCCCTGCGCGCAACTCTGTTACAGCAATACCACTAGATGATAATGCCTCGCCAGTGGCAATGCGCGCAAGCATATGGTCAGATTTAGGCCGAGCTGAAACTAAACTGCCTAAATAGATAATACGGTTAACCCCTGCACTAGCTGCTGCATGGGCAAGGTTTCTAGCCGCAATAACTTCCTTACTTGTATGCGTCTGCCCATCACTCATTGCGTGCATTAAATAATAGATTAATTCAACCCCATCTAAAGCTGGCGGTATTGAATCATAATAAAGCAAATTGAGCGTGAAGCGACGACAAACCGAATCAGGCCAAGGTGCAATTTTACTGGCATAGCGCGAAGATATTGCTACTTGATGTCCCGCGGCTAATAACTCAGGTACTAATTTTCTCCCCACCGTTCCTAGCGCACCTATCACTAATATTTTCATCTAACGACTCCCGCTTTTAAAAGCATGCTGCAATAAATAAGCTTACGCTAACATCTGCAATATCTTTTTTAATGCGCTAATAAAATGTTCAGCTTCCCGTAAGGTATTATACATTGAAAAAGAAACTCTCACGCTGCCATTGCAATTTAATATTGCCATTAATGGCATGGCACAATGAGAACCACTGCGCACCGCAATACCTTGAGCATCTAATAACATGGCGATATCAGCGGGGTGTTCACCCTGCACCGTAAAGCTCAATGCTCCTGATTTTTGCTCACCTTGGGCAAAAACGGTGATACCTTTTATTTTCACCAATTCATTTTCTGTAAACACAAGCAAAGCCTGTTCGTGGGCTTTTAATTGTTGCCTATCATACTGTTGTATAAAATCAATCGCAGCACCTAAACCGATAACCCCTGCAATATTGGGCGTGCCCGCTTCAAACTTGAAGGGCAGATCATTATAAATGGTTTGCGTAAAAGTAACGCTTTTAATCATCTCTCCACCGCCCTGCCACGGTGGCAAACTTTCTAATAAATGCAGCTTGCCATACACTACACCGACGCCCGTTGGAGCAAATAGCTTATGCCCAGAAAAAACATAAAAATCACAATTTATATCTTGTACATCAACCACTTCATGCGCAACCGCTTGCGCGCCATCAATAATAACTTGCGCAGCAACTTGGTGGGCTAAAAAGGTGATCTCTTTAACGGGGTTAATTACACCTAATGCATTAGAAATATGGCTAACAGAGACAAGTTTAGTCTTATCATTTAGTAATGACTTATAGGCATCCATATCTAAACAATGCTGTTTATCAAGGGGGATCACTTTTAGGACAACGCCAATTGACTCAACCAACATTTGCCATGGAACAATATTCGCGTGATGTTCAAGCTCACTGATAATTATTTCATCACCTGCTCGTAACCCTTTGGCTAACGTATTAGCTAATAAGTTAAGCCCCTCGGTCGTCCCCTTCGTCCAAATGATTTCTTTGCTATTTTGAGCATTAATGAAGGTCGCTACTTTTTCGCGTACCGCTTCAAAGCGCATCGTTGCGCGGTTACTCAGTTGGTGACTAGCACGGTGAACGTTGGCATTATCATTAGCATAATAGGAGGTGATTGCATCAATAACGGCCTGCGGTTTTTGGGTCGTAGCGGCATTATCGAGATAGATCAAAGGGTGATCATTAATGGTTTGCTGTAGGGCAGGAAACTGCAAACGCAATTGTTCAATAGAAAATGTAGATTCAACCAAGGTAAACACTCACTTACAATCTAAGAAGGCTATCAGCAGTTAGAAATCACAACCGATAGCCAACAACAGCCTTTAGCCATTTCGCCCTTCAACCATTAGACGTTTCATTTCACTCACTGCGTTAGCAAAGCCATCAACTAGCGCACGAGCAACAATCGCATGACCAATATTCAGTTCGATGATTTCTGGCAATGCCGCAATAGGTTTCACATTATGATAGTTTAAACCATGCCCTGCATTCACTTTTAAACCAACTTGGTGTGCGTAGGTAGCCGCTTTAGCAACACGCTCTAATTCCGATTCTTGAATCGCTTCGCTGGTTGCATCGGCATATTGACCCGTATGTAATTCGATATAGGCAGCGCCCGTTTTAAACGCTGCATCTATCTGCGCATTTTCAGGGTCAATAAACAAAGAGACCTGAATACCAGCCGCATTTAAACGGGCGACGGCACTGGCGATATTAGTAAAAGAGCCAATCACATCTAACCCCCCTTCAGTGGTTAACTCTTCACGTTTTTCTGGTACTAAACAGACAAAGGCTGGTTTGGTTTTAATGGCAATATCAACCATTTCATCGGTTACCGCCATCTCTAAATTCATTCGTGTTTGTAATGTCTGTGCTAACACTTCAACATCACGGTCGATAATATGGCGGCGATCTTCACGTAAATGGATCGTGATACCATCGGCACCCGCACATTCGGCTACAGCAGCTAAATGGGCAGGCTCTGGATAGCAAGTCCCACGCGCGTTGCGCAATGTGGCGATATGATCAATGTTTACACCTAATAAAATCTTACTCATTGCTACGTTGTCCTTTTATTTCGCCGCAAATAAACTGCGGCTATGTAATGGTTTGCCACCCAATAGGTGGGCTAATGCTTGACGACAAAAACGTTTTGCCGTGTGTAAAATAGTCGGGCTAGAAAAATCTCGATTAGCCAATGCGAGTATCTCTTCACCTTTATAGACTTGATCTTTTTTATGAATCGCTTGTTTAGCGAAAAAACCTGCCTGTTGCTGATATTGATATTCATAACCCGCTTCGATTAATTCACCACTGTAAATATCTTCATGAAAATTAACACCATAACCTAAATTTTCTAATAGGCTAAATTCAAAACGACGTAATGTAATTTGTGGGTTACCTGCCGCAGCGATTTCTAGCAATGTCTGCTGATAAGCTGTAAATAAACCATCACAGGAAGTTTCAGCCTCTAGAAGGCGGTATAATAATTCATTAATATACATTGCTAAATAGAGGCGATCACCACTTAATGGCACGACCTGAGTAATGGCCTCAATGGACTTAACCGTTTTTAAACTGCCACGTCCAAAATAACTCACTTGTAGCAGGGTAAAAGGTTGCGCCATACCGCGTTTCATACGCGAACTACTACGCGCCCCCTTATACACTAAACTCACTTTCCCTACATCTTGGCAGAACAGATCAATTAATTGACTGGTTTCACCGTAGGGGCGTCGATGTAGAATAAAAGCTTGATGAGACTCAATTGACATAGTAAATGCTTACTTACTGTAATCATCACCATAGCCAAGGCTGTGTAACGCACGCATGTCATCAGCCCAGCCAGATTTAACTTTCACCCAAACTTCTAAAAAGACTTTCGCATCAAAAAGTTCTTCCATATCAAGGCGAGATTGTTTACTAATCTCTTTAATTTTGTCACCTTTATTGCCGATAACCATCCGTTTTTGACCGTCTCGCTCAACTAAAATCAATGCATTAATATGCAACACACCATTTGCTTGCTGTTTAAATTGCTCAATTTCAACGGTGACTGAATAGGGAAGCTCATCACCTAGAAAACGCATTAGCTTCTCACGGACTATTTCTGACGCCATAAAGCGTGACGAACGATCAGTGATATAATCTTCAGGAAAATAGTGCTCAGATTCAGGCAAAGCCTGTTGCGCCCATTGACGGATTTTTTCCACATTATCGCCTTTTTTAGCAGACATTGGCAGAATGTGAGCAAAATTATAACGTTTAGCTAATGTTTCTAAGTGCGGTAATAAAAGCTCTTTATCTTCAACATTATCAATTTTGTTAACGGCTAACACTACCGGGCATTTTAAGTACTGTAATTTACTCAGTACCATTTCATCATCTTCGTTCCAGTGTGTCCCTTCAACGACAAAAATCACCATTTCAACATCATTAATTGAGCTCGCTGCAGAGCGATTCATCAAACGATTAATCGCACGTTTTTCTTCTACATGTAGCCCCGGAGTATCGACAAAAATAGTTTGATACTCGCCGACGGTATCTATACCTAAAATGCGATGACGAGTCGTTTGCGCTTTGCGTGAAGTGATACTCACTTTTTGACCTAATAAGGCATTAATCAATGTTGATTTACCCACATTTGGACGACCAACAATTGCCACTAATCCACATTTTGTACTCATTTATTGTGCTCCCAGTAAAAATGCTAACATTTTTTCGGCGGCCACTTGCTCCGCTTTGCGTCGACTTGTCCCCTGCCCCATCACCGAGGGTAAACCTTCAATAGTGCAGCTCATTGTAAAACGCTGGTTATGCGCTTCACCTTTGATTTCAATCACTTCATAGACGGGTAGTGCTTTTTTACGTGACTGCAAACGTTCCTGTAAACGCGTTTTCGGATCTTTTTGGCTAATTCCCGGTTTAATCGTCTTTAAACGACTATCAAACCAGCCTAAAATCAAACCCTTAACAGTATCAATATCCGAGTCAAGGAAAGCCGCACCAATAATCGCTTCAACGCTATCAGCGATAATGGAGTCGCGGCGAAAACCACCACTTTTCAACTCTCCCGGCCCTAAAATCAAGCAATCACTTAGAACAAATTCACGCCCTATTTCAGCTAACATTTTTCCGCACACTAAGGTCGCACGCATGCGACTTAAATCACCTTCATCCACATTAGGAAAACGGGTGTAAAGATCCGTCGAAATTGCAAAACTTAAGATTGAATCCCCTAAAAACTCCAATCGTTCGTTATGATTTCCCAAGGCACTGCGATGAGTGAGCGCTTGTTTGAGTAAATTAAAATCTTTAAAGGTATAACCGATGCGTCTTTCTAAACGTTTTAATTCGTCATTCTTAATACTCATTACTTAACACCACCGATACGATCAAATCGAATACCACTGGGTACCCAAGTAGGAAGAAAATCATCGCGGTGACGGTAGAACTCAAAACTTACCCAAATTGCAACGGCTTTACCCACTAAATTCTGCTCCGGAACAAATCCCCAATAACGGCTATCTTTACTGTTATCTCGGTTATCCCCCATGACAAAGTAATTACCTTCAGGCACAATCCATTCATAGGCGTAGGTATCTGCTTGCTGATAATAATAAGCGACATGGTCGCTACGCAGCGGATTGATTAATACTTTATGGGCCACTTCACCTAATATTTCGCTATAAACTTGCATCATACTCTCTTCATCGGCAAAATCTTGCTCACCGATATACTGCGTATCAACGGCTTTATAGTTACCACATTTTTCTTTTTCACATGCAGGAACAAGATAAAGGCGCTTATCTTTATAAACAATTTTATCCCCCGGTAAACCAACAACACGCTTGATGTAATCAACACGAATATCTTCTGGGTATTTAAATACCGCGATATCACCGCGTTTAGGCTCGCCAACTGGGATCAGTGTATTTTGCCAAACAGGCTCTTTGACACCATAGGAAAATTTTTCAACTAAAATAAAATCACCAACTAATAGGGTGGGCATCATTGAACCCGATGGAATTTGAAAAGGCTCATATAAAAAAGAGCGCAAGACAAAAACAATCGCAATGACGGGAAACAGTGATCGCGCATTTTCGATGATCACATTTTCAGGATAGATACCTGCCAATGTTTGTTCATCTAATACCCCTTCCACTTTATCCTGTGCTGCTTGTCTAGCAGCAACTCGTTTAGGCCCCCATATAAATTTATCAAGCAGCCAGACAATACCGGTAACAAAGGTTAATATAACCAAAATAAGTGCAAACGTATTTGCCATTTTCATTCCTATTATTTAGATTTTCTTTTATTCAATCAGATTATTTAAGCTGACATGTAGGCACATATCCGTTTAACTAATATGACTACCAATTATGCGTAAACAACTTGAATACGCAGATTTTTGACCTGTTTATATAAAGCGAAAAATGCGCTGTTTAAAAAAACAGCGCATTTTTGCCATTTACTCTATGGGTTGGGACAGCTATTTATCTTTGCCAATATGCAACACCGCAAGGAATGCTTCCTGAGGAATATCAACATTACCGACAGACTTCATTCGCTTTTTACCCTCTTTTTGTTTCTTCAATAGTTTTTTCTTACGGCTAATATCGCCGCCATAACATTTTGCAAGTACATTTTTAGTAAGCTGTTTTACCGTGGAACGGGCAATAATTTTCCCGCCTATCGCCGCTTGTATTGCAATATTAAACATTTGGCGAGGAATAAGCTCTTTCATTTTTTCAACGAGATCTCGACCATAGTTTTCGGAGTTACTACGATGCGTAATGAGCGCGAGCGCATCTACACGATCACCATTTATTAACACATCCACGCGCACCATATCCGCCAATTCAAAACGAATAAAATTATATTCCAGTGAAGCATAACCACGGCTGGTTGATTTCAAGCGGTCAAAGAAATCCATCACCACCTCTCCCATCGGGATATCATAGGTTAGCGCAACCTGATTACCATGATAGGCCATTTTCTTTTGCACACCGCGTTTATTGATACAGAGCGTAATAACATTACCTAAATATTCCTGCGGTACTAAAATATTACACTCCGCAATTGGTTCACGAATCTCTTTAATGCTATTTATCGCGGGTAGTTTAGCAGGACTATCAACATGTTGAACTTTGCCATCGTTCGTTTCTACTTCATAAATAACCGTTGGTGCAGTAGTAATTAAATCAAGATCATATTCACGCTCTAAACGCTCTTGAATAATCTCCATATGCAGTAAACCCAAGAATCCACAGCGGAAACCAAAACCGAGTGCCGATGAATTTTCTGGTTCATAAAATAGTGATGCATCATTAATACTCAACTTACCCAAGGCATCGCGAAAACTTTCGTAATCATCGGAGCTCACGGGGAACAAGCCAGCATAAACCTGTGGTTGCACGCGCTTAAATCCAGCCAAAGGTGCACTTGCTTCGTTGTTAGCAAGTGTTAATGTATCACCAACTGGCGCACCAAGAATATCTTTAATGGCTGAAATAACGTAGCCCACCTCACCCGCTTTTAAGATCCCCGTTTCTTTCTGTTTAGGCGTGAAATAGCCCACTTTGTTAACTAAGTGAACCTGACCAGTAGACATCACCTTCATGCGGTCACCAACTTTAATTTGGCCGTTTTTAATACGCACTAAGGAAACAACACCTTGATAGTTGTCAAACCATGAATCAATAATTAAGGCTTGTAATGGCGCATCAAGATCCCCCACTGGTGGCGGAATAGCACGCACAATTTCTTCTAACACCAAATCGACACCAAGCCCGGTTTTAGCAGAACAATGGACAGCTTCCGTCGCATCAATACCGATAATATCTTCTATCTCTTCAGCAACACGAATAGGATCGGCCGCAGGCAAATCTATTTTGTTCAGAATAGGTACAACTTCTAGGTCCATCTCCATTGCGGTATAACAGTTAGCAAGTGTTTGTGCTTCAACGCCTTGCCCTGCATCGACCACTAACAATGCCCCTTCACAGGCTGCTAATGAACGCGATACTTCATAGGAAAAGTCGACGTGTCCCGGCGTATCGATAAAATTAAGCTGGTAAGTTTGACCATCTTTGGCTTTATAATCGAGCGTCACACTTTGTGCTTTAATGGTAATTCCGCGTTCACGTTCAATCTCCATTGAATCGAGTACTTGCGCTTCCATTTCTCGAACCGTTAAGCCACCACAAATGCTGATTAAACGATCCGACAACGTTGATTTGCCATGATCGATATGGGCGATTATTGAAAAGTTACGAATATTTTTCATGAATACATTAAATACCTGTGTTATTGCATGCTGCATGCGCTGTAATATGGGCTTTCATAGCGACGCTTTCTAGACTTTAAAATGGAGCAAGAAGCTTCGATATATAAATGCTACGCATTCTAACGAATTAATCAATCCACCGCTATCTTTATGACACAATCCCCTTTTCAATAAAGATAGCAAACAAAGATATCGCCAATAGAATAGAAAATAATCACTTTTAATTTTTCACCAATCCTTTTTAAGCGTGTGCTATTTCACAAAACCAACCTACTTATGTTCAATAAGCACCTATTATTGTTAACAGAATTGATCGTTTTAGCTTACAATATGTTTGCTTTTTTTAGGGAACAGTAACGGCAAGGAGCAAATTAATTTGTGCAGCCAACAACCGAAAAAAGAGATTCTTAATCATTATTCAATCCATATCGCATCTATCGATGTCGATGTTTTTCTATCTATCTTTGAGGTTATTTAATTATGAAATCAAACACATCTGTGTTGCTTTCTGTCGCAGTGGCGATATTAGGATTTATCGTTATTTCTGTATCAGGCATTAATATACCTGGTCAATATTTATTTGTTATTGGCGCTTTAGCAACGGGGCTTGCCATTCAATTTATTCCAACAACTAAATCAACGAACACAAGTGAAGAAGCAAACACTGCAGATTTTACAACTGCGACACTTTATGTTGGAAACTTACCTTATCGCGCAAATGAGATGGCTATCCGTACACTGTTTTCAGAGCATGGCAAAGTTATTTCAGTACGTTTAATGAAAGATAAGCACACCGGTAAACGTCGTGGCTTTGGTTTTGTAGAAATGCCCGAGGAAGATGCTAAAAATGCTATCGCTGCATTAAATGAGTATGAATTTCAAGATCGCTCATTAAAAGTGCGTGAAGCGAATGAAAGAGCACCACGCAATGATGATAATAGCGAAAATTAGTCAATATTTATTGCTATCTGCATAAACGCCCTTTGGGCGTTTTTTTATGCCTGCTCGATATTATCATTGCAGGCGAGGTTAATTAAAAAAGCGAATTCCCTCGCCGTATCATGAAAAGGCTTAAATCGACCAGACTTACCACCATGACCCGCTTCCATATCCGTATACAACAGTAATTGATTGTTATCAGTTTTTAATGCCCGCAACTTGGCAACCCACTTCGCGGGCTCCCAATATTGGACGTTCGAATCATGTAAGCCTGTGGTGACTAACATGTTTGGATAATCCTGCCTTTTTACTTGATCATATGGACTATATGAGAGCATATAATGATAATAGTGTTCAATATTAGGATTTCCCCACTCATCATACTCTCCCGTTGTTAAAGGTATAGATTCATCGAGCATAGTCGACACAATATCAACAAAGGGGACTGCAGCAACAATACCGCAATATAGCTCGGCCGCATCATTGATAACCACCCCCATCAATAATCCTCCAGCACTGCCTCCCATGGCAAAAACCTTACTAGGATCTGCATAATTTTGTGTAATTAATCCTTTGGTCACATCTATAAAATCATTAAATGTATTTTTCTTTTTTAGCAGCCTTGCATCTTCATACCAAGCACGCCCAAGCTCCTCACCTCCTCTGACATGGGCCACCGCATATACAAAACCACGGTCTAATAGACTGAGATTAGCAGCACTAAAGGTAATATCTAAACTGTGTCCATAGGAACCATAGCCATAGATTAAAATAGGATTATGGTTATTGAAAAGTGCACGTCGGTAGACCAAAGTGACGGGAATATTGGTACCATCGCGGGCTACTATGGTAATTCGTTCACTTTTGTAATCACCACTTTCAAAACCACCCATCACAATGCGCTGTTTTAATATCTCAGTAACACCACTATTTAAGTCAAGCTCATAAACGGTTGTAGGCGTGGTAAAAGAGGTATATTGGTAACGAAATTTACTGCTATTAGGATCGGGATTGTAATGACTAAACACACTATAGGCAGGATCATTAAATGTAATGAGTTTAGATTCGCCGCTATTATAGTGAATTTGGCGTAGCTGAGGTAATCCTGCAGACCGTTCTTCAACAACTAACCAATCAGACATTAATTCAAAGTCTTCAAGTAATACCGCTTCTCGAGCTGAAATTAACGTTTTCCAATGTGCACTATCACTATTAACCGATACACGGGAAGTTTGTAAAGCAAAGTTTTTACCGGATAAATTCGTGCGTATGTAAAATAGGCCTTGGAAATGGTCAATCCGATATTCATGCCCTTCTGATCGCGGCAAAAATATCTGCGGCGGCTGTAGCGGATAATTAGCATCTAACAGCAAGCATTCCGACGTTGTACTGCTTTCAATATAAATAACGACATATTGTTCACAACGCGTTTTATATATATCAACATAAAAGCTTTCATCACTTTCTTGGTAAACTAATTGGTCATTTTCTATCGCATCCCCGAGCGTATGCCGATAAACTTGATAGGGCAATAAAGTCTTAGGATGTTGCTTAACATAAAAAACCGTTTTATTGTCATTTGCCCAAACGACGGCAGAAACATCTTCAATGATGTCATCAAGTACCTCGTTCGTTTGCAAGTTTTTAAAATAGAGCCGATATTGCCGACGACTAATAACATCCTCAGAAAAAGCCAATAGCATGGCGTTGCTTGATAGTGTTAAATCACCTAATTCATAATACTCATGCCCTATTGCGCGCTGATTGCAATCCAGATAAATCTCATCTGCAGCATCCATTGTTCCTTCATGTCGACTATAAATAGGGTAATCTTTGCCTTCATCAAATCGCGATAAATAGTAAAAGCCATTTTTAAAATAAGGAACCGTACTTAGCGCAGGCTCTTGTCGCGCGACCATCTCTTTATATAAGGTATTTTGTAATGTCGCTAATGGTGCCATTTCATGCTCTGTATAGGCATTTTCTTGTTTAAGATAATTTAACACGTCAGCGGATTCGCGTTTATCATCTCGTAGCCAAAAATAATCATCACAGCGTTGATGACCATGCATCTCGTGAATATACCGTTTTTTCGGTGCGTAAGGGGCATAACGTTTATTAGCAGTTTGCATGGCTTGCTCAATGATGATTTAAAGAGGGGAAATATTAACACTCGCTAATAGATTGGCAAAGCATGCCTTGAAATAGAGTAGTGAAAGGAAGCATTAATTCAAGAAGAGTAAATGGATATAAAAAAACAGCTCCCAAGGGAGCTGTTTGATGTATTGATTTAACCTTTATTACCACCTGCGGTTAAACCACCTACTAACCATTTTTGTGCGAGCATGAACACAACGGTAATCGGTATTGCCGATAGAACCGCTGCGGCTGCGAAATCGCCCCATAAATAGTTTTGTGGGTGCAGATACTGTTGCATACCAACCGCTAAGGTATAGTTCTCAACAGGGACGTCAACTAACAATAATGAAGCAACTGGCACTTCAGTAACTGCAGCCACAAATGACAGGATAAATACCACGGCTAGAATAGGCACAGAAAGCGGTAATAACACCAACCTAAATGCCTGCCAAGGTGTCGCACCATCTAACGATGCAGCCTCTTCTAGAGAAACATCAATCGTTTCAAAATAACCTTTGATAGTCCAAACATGTAATGCAATACCGCCTAAATAAGCAAAGATTAAGCCCCCGTGAGTATTTAAACCAAGGAATGGGATATAGTCACCAACTTTATCGAATAATGCATATAACGCCACTAACGCAAGCACAGCTGGGAACATTTGAAATATTAACATCCCTTCTAACAATACTTTTTTACCCGCAAATTTCATTCGAGCAAATGCGTAAGCAGATGTTGTTGATAATACAACAACTAATATTGACGTAATACCTGCTACTTTCACCGAGTTCCATAGCCAGCTCAAAACCGGAAATGGAGGCGCTGAAATAGTTCCATCGGCATTAGTGACACTTAAACCTAATGCAAGTCGCCAGTGATCTAGCGTTGGGTTATCAGGAATTAACGATCCCGCTGCGAAGTTACCTTCTCGAAACGAGATGGCAATAATCATCAATAGTGGAAATAAAATCGTTGCACAAAAGATTAATAAAAATGCATGGGCAAACCAGACGCGTTTTTGTTCATTTTTAGATTTAACAATAGCCATTAGATTGTTCCTTTAAGAAGCTTGTTGTTTTTTCGAAGCACGTAGGTTAATAAATGCTAACACAGCAACCATCAAGAAGATTATTGTTGCAATCGCACTTGCCAAGCCAAAGTCTTGACCACCACCACCTTCAAAGGCGATACGGTATGTATAACTAACCAATAAGTCTGTATGACCAGCTGGAGTCGAAGAACCGATAATATCCGGCGTACCGTTGGTTAATAGTTGAATCAATACAAAGTTATTAAAGTTAAAGGCAAAACTTGCAATCAGTAGTGGCGTTAACGGTTTAATGATTAATGGGAAAGTTATTTTAAAGAAATTATCTAACGGTCCCGCACCATCAATTGCAGAGGCTTCATATAAATCACTCGGAATTGATTTTAATAGACCCATACATAGGATCATTACATAGGGGTAACCTAACCATGTATTAACAATTAAGAGCATTGCTTTTGCTAAATAAGGTTCAGTAAACCACTTTAATTGAACACCGAAAATTGCATTTAGAAGTCCATTTATCTCACCAAAGCTTTGGTTAAATAAACCTTTAAATATCAAAATAGATATAAAAGCGGGTACCGCATATGGCAGTATTAACAGCATACGGTAAATTGCTTTACCTTTTAACTCATCCCACTGCACAACCGTTGCTAGTACAAGGCCCACAGCCAGAGTAAAGAATACTGAGCCACCAGCAAAAATAATTGTCCAGATAAAAATTTGTAAGAATGGTCCTTGAATACCTTTATCGAGGAAAATACGAGCAAAATTATCCCAACCGTTATTAACCACAAATCCAGGTGTCAATAACTGACCTGAGAAATTACCATTTGCATCAACACCCTGATAATTACCGACTTCAAAATTCGGTTTAATAGTCGTGCCATCAACTTGATTAATTAATGTACCTTGATCATCAGCAGCAGCATACAGAGGTACAACTTCAGAAAACTTACGTAATCCCTGCATAGAGAGAACTTTTTCATCAATGGTATACAGTTTTAATTTACTTAAATTACTACGGTTTTGAACAAGGAATCGAACTTTAGCAAGCTCACCAACTCTCTCATCACCAGCGACTTTTAAGTTAACATTTTCCTCAACTGAACTTAATGTTAACGGGGCTGTAACAAAAACGTCCTCACCTTTACTTAAGTAAAGCTGAATCTTTTCGTCATCTAAAATATAGACATCAAATTTATAACTTGTTCCTGGCTTTTCATAGGTTTGTGCTAGAAATTGTGATTCAACACGTTCAAATGTTAATTGATTCGCACCACTATAGTTAGTAAAGGCGATACCGACCGTATACATAAGTGGGAATATGATGAATAAGAACATTGCCGCTATGCCAGGATATACATAACGATGAGCGTATGTATCTTGACGTGCAAAAACAACCACACCCGAGGAGACCAAAACAAGGGTTACTAACGCAAACACAATTTCGTCTTGTGCATACATCAAAACAACTGCATAACCCGCTATTAATGAAATAAGTGTTAATAATCCCCACTTAATCCAATTCGCACTAGAAGACGGTGCATTTTCCGATTTAATAGATAGTTCCATAAATTCCTCAGAGGTAAAACTCAATCAATAAAGACTCTTAGAGTGACTACCCTAAGAGCCTCTTTTTACTTACTATTGTTATTTAACAATACGTGCAGCTGCAGCATCTAGCGCAGCTGATACAGTCTGACGACCTTGTACAGCATTGTTGATTGCAGCACCTTCTGCATACCAGAATTTTGACATTTCAGGTATATTAGGCATTAACTCACCAGTTTGAGCATTTTGCATTGTTGCAGCAATACGAGGATCTGCTTCAAGCTTAGCTTGGAAAGAGTTCAATGCCACAGCACCAAGTGGTTTATCATTATTTACTAACTCAAGACCAGCATCAGTCAATAGATAGTTTTCGATAAACTCTTTTGCAAGCTCTCGGTTAGGGCTCGCAATATTAATACCTGCAGTTAATACACCTACGAATGGTTTCGCTGCTTTACCTTTAAATGTAGGTAAAATTGTTACGCCATAGTTAACGCCACTTTTATCAATATTGCCCCAAGACCAAGGACCATTGATAGTCATCGCTGTTTCACCTGCGTTAAATGCAGATTCAGCAACTGAGTAATCAACATCTGCACTGATCTGTTTGCTAGAAATCATATCAAGTAGGAATTGTAGTGCCGCTTTTGCACCAGGCTCATTTACACCTGTATTTTTAACGTCATAACCACCGTTAGCAAATTTGAATGCGTAACCACCGTCAGCAGCTAGTAAAGGCCATGTGAAGAACGGTTCTTTTAAGTTCCACATGATTGCTGATTTACCATCTTTTTTAAGTTTCGCATCAAGGGCAGCCATCTCTTCCCATGATTTAGGAGGATTAGGTACTAAATCTTTGTTGTAAATCAAAGATAGAGATTCAACAGCGATTGGGTAACCGATATATTTACCGTCATACATTACCGCATCCCAAGTAAAGTCAGCCATTTTACCTTTTAACTCTTTACTTGGTTTAATTTCAGCTAGTAAACCAGCTTTAGCCCAACCACCGAAACGGTCATGAGCCCAGAATACGATATCTGGACCAGCACCAGTCGCTGCTACTTGACCATATTTTTCTTCTAATTTGTCAGGATGTGCAACAATGACTTCTATACCAGTGTCCGACTCGAATTTTTTACCAACTTCAGCTAAGCCGTCATAGCCTTTATCACCATTAATCCAAATAGTGATTTTGCCACCGTCCATTTTTGCATGAGCAACATTTACACTGCCTAGTGCAACCAATACTGAAACAGCTAATGTACCTAATACTTTTTTCATAAAAATTCCTTTAAAATATAAATGGTAGTTTTTAGTTTTGTATCATTCTTCAACTTCGTTTTTCATCTGGTTTATCTAATAACCTTAAAAACGAGGGAGACAATAGCCCCCCCCCAAAAAAATCGTCACCCCCCCTCCCTCTACGCCCCCCCTAAACAATGCCATGTTAATGTAAATAATGTTACCTAACGCACTAAATTAGGGTTAAAAGCCGCACGAGTTAGTTGCAATGGATATCGTTTTATTGCATTTTAAACGCCGCTGGGAGGAGGTTATTTATAGAAGGGCGTAGCTTATTTAACTGCACATCTATATTCTTCATCCATAAAACGTTAACATATATTAACTAACTATCATTACGCCTAACATTTTACTGTAAAATCAAACAATAATGTTTGCTATTTACGACGATAGGATTGATGTAAAGCTGTATTAAAGCGCGAATGAAAGCGATAGCAGCATCAAATAGTCGAATCAAGGAAGAAATTAAGTATCTAACGAAGCTACTTAACTAGTATTAGATGCTGCTTTAATTAAAGGTTTAGTATGATTATCAAATCAAAATTATCACTCCCCACTCCACTTAAAAGAAGCATAGTCCGCAAGCGACTGATGCACAACCTAGGGAATTGCAAATTAGGGTTAATTTGCGCACCTGCAGGTTATGGAAAAACCACTGCAATGACAGATTGGGCACAAAGTAAAAAACATTTAGCTTGGTTTAGCATTGATCGATTTGATGATAACATCAGCCGCTTCAGTAATTATTTTATCCACTCCATTAATGAAATAAATGCCATTAATTGCCCTGCTTCACTAGAAGCTGTCAAACAGAGTCAATACCCTGACCTGATCGATCTCTTCACTCTCTTTATTAGTGAAATATCTGAATATAACGTGCCAATTTGTATTAACTGGATAACTACCACCACATAAAAAACCCAGTTATTCACCAAGGTATCAGCTTTTTTATTAAAAACATGCCTAATACTTGGCAAATGGTTATTGCCAGTCGCACACACCCAAATTTACCAGTTTCCAATTTACGCCTTAAGCAGCAGCTTTTTGAGATATCCGAAGCTGAATTAGCATTTACCGATTTAGAAACTGATTCTTTTTTTGCACTTTGCACTGATTTTTACCGCGACCCTGAAAAACAACAGGCATTACGCAAAAGTGTAGATGGTTGGCCAGCCGCCTTACAACTGGTTTCAATTCTAAGTAAAGATAGCGATACATTTAATGAATGTGCTGAACAAATAGGTAAAAGTAATCATGCCTATCTCTGGGATTATCTTGATGAGGAAGTTTTTTCTCTACTTAATCCAAAATTGCAGACCTTGCTATTAACGATTGCACCACTTAACAAAGTTGATGCGGATATTGTTAATAGCCTCTGTCAAATTGATAATGGTCAAGAACAGTTAGAGCGCCTACAAGAACAAGGTGCTTTTATCGTAGCTAACAACAATCAAAAAGAGTGGTTCACATTTCATTCATTCTTTAAAACCTTCCTCTTGCATAAATGCAAAAACACTCCGGGGATTAAGAGCGACCATACAAAGATTGCACGACTTTGGTTATCTAAACAGAATATCGAAGAAGCATTACCCCATGCCCTAAAAAGCCAAGACCAACAATTAATTATTGATTTACTTAAAGGGGCTGGTTGGCAACTACTCGACGATGGCCACTTAAGTAGTCTCGATGAATGTTTTGACATTATTAAAGATGCAATATGGGAATATCCAGAGCTTGTACTACTAGAATTATGGATGCTACGCAGTCGCCATCAAGGTTACAAAGTCGAGCCCCTTATCAAGAAAGCAGAAGCAATTTTTGCAGAGAAAAATATTTCCCTCTCTGAACAAGTAAAAAATGAGCTACCCGTGATTCATGCACAAATAGCAATAAATCACGGAAAAATTGAAGATGCCTTGAGTCAGGCTCAAAAAACATTATTAACCATGGAAACAAATAGCATACGGGTTAATATTGTTGCACAGGCAATCATGGGGGAAGCATACCACTGCCTTGGTAATCTACCGCTCGCATATCAATATTTTCAAGAAGTGAAAATGCTCGCCAATGGACAGCACATGCACCAAAGTGTGATTTGGGCTTTTTACCAACAGGGTGAAATACTTCATGCACAGAGTAATCATGTCGAAGCTGAAAGACATATCGATGCAGCGATCAGCTTGATCAACAAGTATCATTTGCAGAAATTACCCCTATATGCTTTTCCACTACATTTTAAAGCACAAAAGGCCTATCAAGAGGGCGACTTTGAACTTGCAGAACACCTTTGTAAAAGTGCTTTAAAAGTGGTTTCTCCCTATGGAGAACAGTGGCGTTTATATACTTATACGTTACAAGCAAAGATAGCGCTGGAGAAAAAAGATAGTGACCAAACCGCGCCCTTAATTGAAGAGATTGAAAGACTAATACGAAAACAACATTTTCATAGTGATTGGATAGCATCTGCAAACTATGTTCGCATAAAATACTGGCGTACTTGCAACGATATCACCGCGATTGAACGTTGGCTAGAAAATGCACCTATTCCTGAGCATGCTCGCAATCACTTTGATCAATGCCACAATCGCAATCGCATTCGTGCTTATATACAGCTAGGGGATTTAGACAAAGCAGAGACGTTATTAGAAAGTAATATTGCCGATGCCCAAGCGTGCGAACTATTACAGGAAGTCAATCGTAATTTAATCTTATTAACAACTGTCGACTGCCGCTTAAAGAAATTAGAATCAGCTAAGAAACATTTATTACAAGCTTTAGAGTTATCCCTATTAACGGGATTAACAACTTGCTTTGTCCGAGAATCAGGTAATTTAAAATCAGTTTACCTAGAATTAGCGGATGATGATTCACTACTTCATTCCGTAAAAGAACGATTAGCTTATTTGCTCTCCCTATCTGGCATTAACGTAAACGAGCCACAGAAAATCCCTTTTACGCCTGAAAGTGTAAAAAAAATTCAAGCGCATCCTCGCGTTCCTATGTTAGTAAAAAATATTCAGCTAACGCCTAGGGAGTGGGAAGTATTGGGGATGATGTATGCAGGTTACCGAAATCATCAAATAGCAAAAATGATGGGCGTTGCACCAACAACTATAAAATCTCACATTCGTAACGTTTACCAAAAACTAGGCTTAGGTGATCGTAATGAGGCAATGGTTTTAAGTGAAGAGTTGGTCACACTTATTGATGAATAGCCATTCACAGTAAAAAAAATAGTCCATAATAGGAATGTAAAATGAGATAGATAATCAAAAATAACGAGATCTGCTTCTCAAAAGCCAACTCTACGCCCCCTCAAATAAGGCCTACGCCCCCTTGAGGAGGATGCTTATGAAGCGACCATAGCTCAGAATATTTATCTAGAATATTTTGGTTTATATTATCTCCTATGCATTTGATTAGATTCCTAATACATAAGAAATAAACTAAATCCTATAAACATCAATAATAGAGAAGGTAAAGTTAATGGCAGGCGTTGTATTAAAAAAAATAACAAAAGCATTTGGTAATGTTGTTGTTCAAAAAGATATTGACTTAGAAATTGTTGATGGTGAATTTATAGCCTTTGTTGGCCCATCTGGCTGTGGTAAAACAACACTACTACGTATGATTGCTGGATTAGAAGATATTACATCCGGTGACCTCTATATCGATGGCGAACGTGTTAATGACACACCTCCATCAAAACGCTCTATCAGCATGGTATTTCAATCCTATGCACTTTATCCTCACTTAAACCTTAAGGACAACATGACCTTTGGTTTACGTTTAGCGAAAACACCAGAAGCTGAAATTCAAGAGCGTGTTGACTATGCCTCTTCAATTTTACAACTTGGTTCTCAGCTACATAAAAAACCAAAAGAGTTATCAGGTGGTCAACAACAACGTGTGGCAATTGGTCGTACGCTAGTAAACCGTCCAAAAGTATTGCTATTTGATGAGCCACTATCAAATCTTGATGCATCACTACGTGTACAAATGCGTATTGAAATTACCAAACTGCACAAACGTCTAAATTCAACTATGGTTTATGTTACACATGATCAGGTTGAAGCGATGACAATGGCTGACCGTATCGTAGTACTAGAAGGTGGTCGAGTGGCACAACTTGGTACACCTCTTGAGTTATACCATAATCCTGAAAATCGTTTTGTAGCAGGCTTTATCGGTTCACCAAAAATGAACTTTGTAAATGCACGAGTTCAAGAGTTAAATGATGAAGGCGTTGTAGTTCAATTAGCTGATAAATCACTAATCACGGTACAAGTTGAGCACGATACATTAAAAATTGGTGATCCCGTTTCAGTTGGTATTCGCCCTGAGCATATTGATACATCATGCTCTGTTCAATGTGGTGATGGAAGCAAAAAAGATTGTCTCGTTGGTGAAATCCAAGTACTTGAGCAATTAGGCCATGAAACACAAATTTATGTAGAAGCTAAAGGCATTGAAAGTGACTTAATCATTCGTTACTTTGATGTTGCTAAAGTGGCTCTAGGCGAAGAGATTGCGTTTAAATTCCCAGCTCATCGTTGCCACCTATTTAAAGAAGATGGCACAGCATGCCGTCGTACCTTTAAAGAAATCGGTAGCCTTTAAATAGTAATGATGCTTTAACCACCAAAAAGGAGCCTTAAGGCTCCTTTTTGGTTATAGCAATTCATTTAAATAACAAAGCTCAACAAAACCATAGTCAAAAAAATTCTGCTTTAATGCAGCCAAATTCTCTTTTTCAGTTTCACTATATTCCTTTGTATAATAAGCACGATACCCAGTCACGGAGTTACTCTCCGTTTGCTTGCCCAATAATTGATTAACACGATTTGCCACCGCAACACCAGGATCGACCAACTGAACCTGCCGTTCAAAACAACCTGCAATTTCCTCTTTTAACAATGGAAAATGAGTGCAACCGAGTACAATTACATCTGGTTTTTCACACAGCGTTAGCCACGGCTCAAATATTTTTTGTAAGTTGGCTTGATCAACCACTATGCCACGCAACTTTTGCTCTGCCATTTTGACCAAAGCGGTTGAGCCTATTTTCAATACAGTTAAATTGGGGGCAAATTCATCGATCAGTAATTTGGTATATTCTCGATTGATAGTTGCAGGTGTTGCAAGTAAACCAATCACCCATTTTTTGTTAACTGTGCTGCAGGTTTAATGGCAGGGACAACACCAACAATAGGAATAGTAAAATGCGCTCTTAATACTTGTAATGCGACAGTACTAGCAGAATTGCAAGCGATAACGATTAAATCAATAGCATGCTTTTCAACAACCGCTAATAACAGTTCAGTTAAGCGCTTAATGAGAAAATCATCCTCTAACTCACCATAGGGGAAGTAAGCATTGTCAAATAAGTAGAGGCAATCGACTTGGCTATTAAGACGTGTTATTTGTTCAAATATGGATAAACCACCAACACCTGAATCGAAAATTAAAATCTGTTTTGCTTGCTTCATGAAATTGCCACTATTTTACCCTGTGAAATAAATTATCTGAATTTATCTGGTCAACTTAGTATCGCTACTTTAAAATTCGCACATTATACAATAATTAAGAGGTTTAAATGAATCTGCAATTTGTCGATCCAGATAATTATGAACAGCAGTTAGCTGCCAAAGAAACACAATTTAACCATCAATTTGCAACATTCAAACTGCCTCCTCTAAGTCGTTCCCCTCTCCAGTCATCAATTACCGTATGCGTTCAGAATTTCGTGTCTGGCATGAAGGAGATGACCTTTTTTATATTATGTTCGACCAAGCAACTAAAGCGAAGATTAGAGTTGATCAATTCCCCCCAGCCAGCGCGCTAATAAATCAACTTATGCCACAATTAATTGCGGCACTAAAAAGCAATACGATATTACGCTACAAACTATTTCAAGTGGATTTTATCTCTAGCTTAAGTGGCCAAATCGTGATTAGCCTGCTATATCATAAACCGTTAGATGAACAGTGGGTAGCACAAGCAACACAACTTAAAACATCACTATCAGCGCATTTCGACATTAACGTTATTGGACGTGCTAAAAAGCAAAAAATTGTATTAAATCAAGACTATGTATTAGAAGAGTTAGAGGTTGATGGAGAAAAATTATGCTATCAACAAATCGAAAATAGCTTTACTCAACCGAATGCTCAAGTCGCGATAAAAATGCTGGAGTGGGCGATTGATTGCACCCGGAATAGTGAAGGTGATCTACTTGAACTATACTGCGGTAATGGCAATTTCTCACTTGCACTGGCAAAAAACTTTAACAAAGTGCTAGCAACCGAAATAGCTAAACCCTCTGTTCATTCTGCACAGTTCAATATTGCCAAAAATAACATTGATAATGTCACTATTATTCGCATGTCTGCTGAAGAGTTTACACAGGCTATTAATGGAGAGCGTGAGTTTAATCGTTTACAGGGTATTAATTTACAAGATTATCAATGCAATACCATTTTTGTCGATCCTCCTAGATCGGGTCTTGATGATGAAACGGTAAAAATGGTACAAAAGTATGACAATATTTTATATATCAGCTGCAACCCTGATACCTTATATAATAATTTGCTCGTATTTAATGAAACCCATGAAATTAAGCGTTTTGCGCTCTTTAATCAATTTCCATATACACACCATAGCGAAGCGGGTGTCTATCTAGTAAGACGCTAGCCTTTATTGGACTTTGATATAGGAGCCAATAATTGTCAGCGAATATTGCTTACTGATTATATCAAAGGCGTGGGCGACATTATCGTCGAGTTGATGGCCGTCCACATCAATAAAAAAGTGGTATTTTCCAAATTGGGACTTGGTCGGACGTGACATGATCGATGTTAAGTTTACTTTTTGCTGAGAAAATGCATTGACGATATTGCCCAATACACCCGGACAATCCTTATCATTTTTCACAACAACGGTGGTTTTATAATTGGCATCGAAAACACGTGCCTGCGCTTGATGGCTAATCACTAAAAAGCGTGTCTGATTATTCTCATAATTAGTCACATTTTCCTTCATCAAACAGTTACTATCAGCAAGTTCTAATGCATGCTTAGGAATAATAGCTCCAGCTCCTTGACCTTGCTGCTTAGCGCGCATTAACGACTCTATATTACTCTGTGTATTATGGATTTTAATATTTGCTAACTTATTAATAAACTCAGAGCACTGTCCATGCGCAACAAACTGTACATAAAATCTGTTAATTGCGAAAAATCTTTGCAATAACCAACAAAGGAGAATTGAATCGGTAATAGTAATTCAGCAATAACAATTAAATGCGTATCGATGAGGCGTTCTAAAACAACTTGTACATACCCTTCAGATAAGTTCTCAATCGGCAATACCCCACACTCACACTCTTTGCCAATGGCATCAAAGGTCTCACTTAGCGTCGGATAATATTGAATATCATAATGTTTATCTTGGCTACGCAAGTATTGCTGTGTGGCTAAATCTGAAAATGTTTCTTTAGGGCCAAGCGTTGCTATTTTAGGCATGAGCCACCGAACTATGGATAAGTAGGGAAAATAAAAAGGTGAGCTTATTGCTCACCTTAATTATATTAGTTAAATCATATGCGATTGTAATTTTTTAAGTGCATTTGCTTCAAGTTGACGCACACGCTCCGCGGATATTTCATAACGTGCAGCAAGATCATGTAGTGTTGCTTTAGAATCATCTAACCAACGGCTATTAATTATATCTTGGCTGCGCTCATCCAACATAGATAACGCGGCATAAAGCTTATTTTTTTGCGACTTTTCAGTGTACTCTTTCTCAACAACAACCGCGACATCAGCACTCTTATCTTCAAGGTATTGGACAGGAGAAAAATTACCGTCTTCATCATCGCTAGCACTTAAATCAAAGGATTGATCCTGTGCATTCAAACGAGATTCCATTTCTAATACATCTTTGGTACTAACATTCAAATTTTCTGCAACTGTTTCAACTTCATCTTGGCTTAACCAACCCAAACGTTTCTTTGCTTTGCGAAGATTAAAGAAGAGTTTACGTTGTGCTTTAGTGGTTGCTACTTTAACCACGCGCCAATTACGAATAACATATTCATGAATTTCAGCTTTTATCCAGTGCACAGCAAAGGAGACGAGACGAACGCCAATAGATGGGTCAAAACGTCTTACAGCTTTCATTAAGCCAATATTACCTTCTTGAATTAAATCAGCTTGAGGTAAGCCATACCCAGCATAACTTTTAGCAATATAAGCAACGAAGCGTAAATGAGACATGACTAATTTTTTAGCCGCATCCAAGTCCCCCTCATTAAATAAGCGTTCAGCCAACTCTTTTTCCTCTTCTGCACTAAGCATTGGAAACTGGTTAACCGATTGAACATAGGCGCCAATACTTCCCTGAGGAACTAAACTCATTGAATTTATTGTATTACTCATGTGTTTCCTTATTGATATATATAGCTAATATAACGATACCATTGCCGTGATAGAGCGTTAACGCAGTGATTATATAACCTCAATTTAGGATAAGCAAATCTATACCCATCTTAGGTCTGAAGCTTTATCAGGCGCTAACTAGCAAGCCTGACATTATGATACGTATTATTACGTAAAAAGCGCTTTAAATGACGAGAGAGCCAATATTCAGCTAATGTCTGATCTTTAATAATACTGCGGATATAGATATTGTTAATTTCTATATCGAGGTTGTCTACCACAGTAAATGTCGTATAGCCAATTACCACGCCATCTAAACGAATAATTAATAATTCACTGGCAATACCAATGTTGATTAATTCACAACGTTGCTCAATGGAGGTTTCATTGATTAGGGTCTGGCATAATGGCGAAAAAAGAGAGGTAGCGGTAATATCGATAATTTTGTTCATAAGAAGCCCAATACCAAATCCTATAGTTATCTACTCATTAATGCTGGTGAAAATGAATACTCGCTTGTAGTGAAACCCCGTTTCACTCTTGTTATTTATACCAAGAGGAGTAAATAGCTGATCTATTTTGCTGGTTAAAATAACTTACTTTTTTGTTGTAAGTTTCGTAAAGGGAGCACCATTTACGTCAACTCACGCCTCAAATTAAGCCATTTTTCCTGCGCAAAATTTAAATCACATATTTAATCCGATTGCTATTATTTTGCAATTAGAAGAATTAATTAGTGAAATCAATGTTCGCTCACATATTACAGGCAATAAAAAAGGAATCAAGCTTGATCTCTTTTTATTATTTACCAAAACTACGTTAGCAACAATCGCTTACTTAGGCTCTATTTTTACCAAATATTGTTTCACAGAAATAAAGGAAGCAATAAAGCCAAGGAAGGTAGAGACACCGATTAAAATAGCCACTTCTTCTATATTCATTGCTAAGATCTGGAAATCTACCTTATATAGGCCCATCAAGCTTCCAGCACTAGATTGTAACCATTGCACTAAGCCAAATGTTAATAACCAGGCAATGACGCCACCTAGGCAACCAACCAAGCGCCAACATACAAAAATGGACGTTGGATAAAGCTGTTTGTCGCCCCCACTAACTTCAATACTTCGATTTCAGCACGCTGATTTAAAATATTTAAACGAATCGTATTACTGATAATTAATAGAACCGATAGCAACAGCAACAATGCAATTGCAATGACAATATCCACGATAACAGATAAATCGCTTGTAACTTTTCTATCCAATCTATATCCACACGCACAAGGTCGATATCAGGCTCTCGTTGCAATTTGGCTACCAGTAATTTACTTGAAGCGATATTCATTGCATCGGGTGTAGGTACAATCACCAATACATCGGGTAATGGATTATCCTCTAAGTAATCAAGCGCCTTGGAAAAGCCAGACATCTCTTTGAACTCTTCTAATGCTTGATTAGAAGTGATATGAGTGACCGTTTCAATATCGCTATATAAACTTAACTTATTAATCAATACCTGAACACGCTGTTCTGATATATCTTTCTTTAAAAATAGACTAATTTCAGACGCTTTATCCCACTGATTCGTTACACGTTCTGTGTTTTTATAGATCACCTGAAATACACTAGGTAATGATAAGGCTACACCGAGCACTAAAATGGTCATTACCGTCGCAAAGGGGGTTTTCCATAACTCAGAAAAACTACTAAAAATTTGTTTAAAATTTTGCTGAAATCCAGATATCACACGTCCAAATAGTGACACCTTGTTGATACGAGGTGTTCCGGATAATGCATTGCTGTTTTCTTTTTGCTTAGCCATGACGTTCTCTCATTAATCCATCATTAATCATTTCCCCATCCTTTAGGGTCAATGTGCGATAACGCATTTTTGCGATCAAACCTAAGTCATGAGTGGCAATTAACACCGACATACCAAACTCATTCAAAGATTCAAATAAGCTTAAAATTTCTAAAGATAATTTAGGATCGAGATTACCTGTCGGTTCATCGGCAAGTAATAATGGCGGCTGATTGATTATCGCACGGGCGATACCAACACGTTGCTGCTCACCACCTGAAAGATGAATAGGTAAATAGTCCTCTTTCCCTAACAACCCCACTTTATCCAAAGCAACTAAACTACGGCGCTTTATTTCATAGGGGTTATACCCCTCAATTAACAGTGGCAAACCTACGTTTTCTAATACAGTTCGATTCATTAATAAACGGTGATCTTGAAAGATCATACCGATATGTCGGCGCATATAAGGGATGTCACTTCCTTTAATCGCACTAATATCATTACCATTTAAAAGAATACGCCCTGTACTTTGACGCTCCATCAAACTAATTAATCGTAACAGCGTACTTTTACCAGATCCTGAGTGCCCAGTTAAAAATGCCATTTCCCCCTTTTTTAGATGAAAATTGACATCTGACAGCGCGCTAAAATTCCCAGCGTAAACTTTGCTGACGTTTTCAAATACAATCATTATTTATTGTCACCTTATTCTGAATGTTCCTCATTCGAGAAAAGTGCATCGATAAACTCTTTGGCATTAAACTCCCTCAAATCATCAATCCCTTCACCAGTCCCGATGTAACGAATGGGTAAGTTAAATTTATCAGCAATCGAAAATATAATTCCCCCCTTTGCAGTACCATCTAGCTTTGTTAATGTAATTCCTGTTAAACCAACGGCTTGGTTAAATAATTGTACTTGGCTAACGGCGTTTTGCCCAGTACTAGCGTCAATCGTAAGCATAATTTCGTGAGGTGCACTGGAATCTTTCTTACGCATAATGCGAACAACTTTACTTAATTCATCCATTAAGTGGTTTTTATTCTGTAAACGACCCGCTGTATCCGCTATTAATATATCGACACCTCGAGCTTTAGCGGCATCCATCGCATCAAATAAAACGGAGGCACTATCAGCACCAGTTTGTTGAGCAATGACAGGAATATCATTACGCTCTCCCCACACTTGAAGTTGCTCAACCGCGGCAGCGCGGAAAGTATCCCCGGCTGCTAACATCACAGACTTGCCCTGCTGCTGATATTTTTTAGCCAATTTACCTATAGTGGTTGTTTTACCCACACCGTTTACACCCACCATCAAAATAACATAGGGAGACTTACTTTCATCAATGCATAATGGCTGTTCAACTTTTTGTAGAATATCGGATAGATCCTCTTTTAAGAGCGCATATAATGCTTCAGCATCTTTCAATTGCTTACGATTAGCATGTGAGGTTAAGTTATTAATAATTTTTAAGGTAGTATCAACGCCAATATCAGCAACAATTAGCTGCTCCTCTAGCTCTTCAAACAACTCATCATCTATTTTCTTACCTTTAAAAAGCGAAAAAAGCCCACTACCAATAGATAAACGCGTTTTCGTTAAGCTAGCTTTAAATCGAGCGAAGAAACCCAATGGCTTTTTCTCTTCTTTTACAACTTCTAACTTTTCAGCTTCTAACTTTTCAGCTTCTAACTTTTCAGCAGCTAACTTTTCAGCTTCTAACTTTTCAGCTTCTAACTTTTCAGCGGCTAACTTTTCAGCTTCTAACTTTTCAGCTTCTAACTTTTCAGCTTCTAACTGTTCAGCTTCTAACTTTTCAGCTTCTAACTTTTCAGCAGCTAACTGTTCAGCGGCTAACTTTTCAGCTTCTAACTTTTCAGCTTCTAACTTTTCAGCTTCTAACTTTTCAGCTTCTAACTTTTCAGCTTCTAACTTTTCAGCGGCTAACTGTTCAGCTTCTAACTTTTCAGCAGCAACTTTATCCGCTTGTCGCTTTTCGTTTTCTAAATCAACCGTTACATCTTCATCATCAAAAAGCGTTATTTCTATATTTTCATCTCTATTCTGTAATGCTTCTTGCTTCAATAATTCAAGTAACGCTTCTTTTTCACTTTTGATCTTTCTTTTGCGTCTCTTCTTGCGGAGTTTTTTTTCCAAACCAGGAAAACATACCTTTCTTCTTAGTCATTAATTAAAAACCTTACTAACATGCAATATGTGCTGCTAAAATAGCAACGATAAGCGTATCTTACCATTATATCCTTGGACTAAAAATTATATGGTTAACAATCGACACAATAAATTACATGAAAAAAGTAAAAAACTGATCAAAAGTGGATTTATTCGCATCATTGCGGGGAAATGGCGAGGTAAAAAATTACCGGTATTAGATAAAGAAGGGCTGCGTCCAACCACAGATCGCAATAAAGAGACACTCTTTAATTGGCTAATGCATGATATTCGAGATACAAACTGTTTAGATTGTTTCAGCGGTAGTGGCAGCTTAGCTTTCGAAGCATTATCTCGCTCTGCTCAACATGTCACACTGCTCGAACGCGATACACAGGCGGCATCACAATTACAGGTTAACTTACAAACATTACAAGCCAATAATGCACAGGTCATTGCAACGGATTCCCTGCATTTTTTAAATGCACAAGCACAGCACCCCTTCGATATTGTGTTTATTGACCCGCCATTTATGCAAGGTTTAGTAAAACCATGCTGTGAACTATTAACAAAAAACGGCTACTTATCAGATAACGCATTGATATATATAGAAACAGAGTCTAATTTATCAAGCAATCAATTACCTAGCCATTGGCAGTTAATCAAAGAGAAAAGTGCAGGGCAAGTGAGGTTCCAACTTTATCGAGCTTATACCAATCGGAATAAATAGCTGATCTATTTTACGGGTTAAAATAACTTACTTTTTTGTTGTAAGTTTCGCAAAGGGAACAACCATTTGCGTCAACTTACGCCTCAAATTAAGCCATTTTTCCTGCGCAAAATTTAAATCACATACTTAATCCGATTGGTATTAAAGCCTCACTATCCTAGTAGAACAAGGGAGGAGAACAATTGCTATTGTGGTCCTCGCCTTAACAAGACCCCGTCACAGCGATAAATCCCGCTTCTGTTTCAATGAATTTTCCTTTGCTAACGAGAAAATTAATAAGATCCTCAGCCGTAAGATTACTATCCATGCAGGTGTGAAACAGGCTATCGTCACCAAACTGCTCGGCAACGGCTATTTTTAAGGTCGATGTGGTGAAAAGTATTTCACTGTTCGAAACCGAATCAATGACCTGATGCCCATGAATTGATTGACTCATTGATTACTCCAATTAGATTAGATTGCCCCTAGAGTATAATCACAGTAATTAAGTCAAGTATTGATATTAAACAAAAAGCGAACGGTTTTCATATTCTAACAAAAAGCACTCCGAAGAGTGCTTTGATATTCATTAACTAGTTAATCACTTATGCATTTTTCATCCGGTTAGCAATACTTTCTGCCTGTGGACCAATAATAACTTGTAAATTATTTTCACCTAATTTGACAACGCCCATCGCACCTAAATTTTTCAATTCAGCTTCATTAATCAAGCTACAATCTTTTAGTGTTAGACGTAAACGAGTGATACAAGCATCAATAACAGTTAGGTTATCTAAACCGCCTAACGCTGCTACATAAGCTGTCGCAAGTTCACCAGCATCTTGACTTTTAGTTGTCGTTACTGCGTCAGCATCTGCGTCTTCACGACCGGGTGTTTTAAGGTTTAATCCTTTGATTAGCGCTACGAAAGTGAAGTAGTAAAGTGCAAAGAAAACAACACCTTGAACAAGTAGCATGTACCATTTAACAGCTAATGGATTTTGTGAAGATAGTACCATATCCACTAAACCTGCTGAGAAACCGAAACCTGCCATCCACTGCATTGATGCTGCGAAAAATACAGAGATCCCCGTTAAAAATGCATGTACAACATATAGCAGTGGCGCAACAAACATGAATGAAAATTCAAGAGGCTCAGTAACACCAGTGAAGAAAGAAGCTAAAGCCGCAGCGATCATAATTGATGCAACTTTTTCTTTGTTTTCTGGCTTTGCCGTCATGTAGATAGCAAGTGCAGCACCAGGAAGACCAAACATCATAATTGGGAAGAAACCAGCTTGGTACATACCGACAACACCAACCGCTTCTTTACCTTGCGCAGTAAATGCATCAATCGTTGTTTGACCGCCTAGGAAGTTCGGAATATCGTTAATACCCGCCACGTCAAACCAGAACACAGAGTTAAGTGCATGGTGTAGACCAACTGGAATTAATAAACGGTTAAAGAATGCGTAGATACCAGCACCGACATCACCTAAACCAGAGATAGTTTCACCAAAGTGTTGTAGACCTTCGAAGATCACAGGCCAGATAGCCATTAATACAAAAGATACACCGATCATAACCACAGATACCACGATAGGTACGAGACGACGACCAGAGAAGAATGCTAAGGCTTTGTGCAGCTCAACACTTGAAAAGCGGTTATACAACTCAGCAGAGATAATACCCACAAGGATACCCACAAACTGGTTATTGATTTTGCCAAATGATGCATGTGCATCCATGCCTGTAATTTGTTGAACCGCGCCAGGAGAGAGTAGTGTTGTAACAACTAACCAGCCCACTAAACCAGAAAGCGCAGCAGCACCATCTTTATCTTTAGACATACCATAAGCAACACCAACAGCAAATAGTAATGCCATGTTCTCAATAACAGCAGCACCAGCTTTAATCAAAAAGGCAGCAAGAGCAGAATCCCCCCCCCAACCATTTGGATCAATCCAGTAACCAATACCCATTAAAATTGCCGCAGCTGGCAGTACAGCAACTGGCACCATTAACGCACGACCTACCTTTTGGAAGTAACCTAGAATATTCACAACGAACTCTCCTTATTGATTAAACGTAAAGTGCTTAGAATTATTTCGCACTAATTATTAACAGTCAACTTTACGCTTGCAAATTAAGCTACAGTTGTAAAAATGACAAATCTTGCAACTAAGATTAAAGTTTTAATGGCATTTCGCAAATACAAAACGACTAAAACGCAATCGAAATCACTAAAAACTCGACTTTTTGATTTTTTTACTGGTAAAAAACACAAACTTATTTTACATTAAGAATTAAGTTATATTGGAAACATAATATATAATCTAACTTCGACAATAAATTAGGAGAATAGAATGCGCTTAATCCCTCTAAAAAAAAGTACTGATGTTGGTCTTTGGTCTGCTCGCCACATTGTAAATGCCATTAATAAATTTGCCCCGACGGCAGAAAAGCCATTCGTATTAGGCTTACCAACAGGGGGAACTCCGTTAGCTACCTATAAACGTCTAATTGAGATGCATAAAGCAGGTGAAGTTAGTTTTGCTAATGTCGTAACATTTAATATGGATGAATATGTCGGCATCGAACCATCACACCCAGAAAGCTACTATAGCTTTATGCATAACAACTTCTTTAATCATATTGATATCAAGCCAGAGAACATTAATCTATTAAATGGCCTCGCAGAAGATTTAGAGGCTGAATGTTTACGTTACGAAGAAAAAATAAAAAGCTACGGCAAAATAAATCTATTCATGGGTGGCATTGGTGAAGATGGTCACATCGCATTCAATGAACCAGGTTCATCATTAGCATCGCGTACCCGCATTAAAACCTTAACGCCACACACCAGACAAGTTAACTCTCGATTTTTCGACAATGACATTGATCAAGTGCCTAAATTAGCATTGACCATTGGTGTTGCAACGCTATTAGATGCCGCAGAGGTGCTTATTCTGGTATGTGGATTCAATAAAGCACAGGCCGTTGCCGCGGCCGTTGAAGGAAGTGTTAATCATCTTTGGACTGTTTCTGCTTTACAACTCCATGCTAAGGCGATTATTGCCTGTGATCAAGACGCCACCATGGAGCTAAAAGTCAAAACGCTTAAATACTTCAGTGAATTAGAAGTTGAGAATGTTAATAAATTATAATTTAAATTTTAATTAAAAAAGATTGAGGGAGATTTTACTATGTATGCATTAACCAACTGCACCATCTATACCACACAGGACGTGTTACATGACCACGCTATTGTTATAAATGGTGAGAAAATTGAAAAAATTATCCCCCTCTCTGAACTTAATAGCGATTATATAACCAAAGTTGACCTTAAAGGGGCAAATGTCAGCCCCGGATTCATTGACTTACAACTAAATGGCTGTGGTGGTGTCATGCTCAATGATCAAATAACTGAGCAAACTCTAGTAACAATGCAAGCGGCTAACTTAAAATCTGGTTGCACCAGTTATTTACCAACATTAATTACCTCATCCGATGAAGATATTAAAACAGCATTACAAGTTGCCCGCAGCTTTATGGATAAAACAAAAAATGAAGTGTTAGGTTTGCATCTTGAAGGACCATTTCTTAGCCTAGAAAAAAAAGGCATTCATCGTCCAGAATATATCCGTAAACCAGCTCAGGAGATGATAGATTTAATCTGTGCGAATGCCGATATCGTTGCCAAAGTCACCCTGGCACCAGAAAATACACCAGCAGAAATTGTTAAACAACTCACTGATGCTGGCATAGTCGTCTCTATCGGCCACAGTAACGCAACCTATCAAGAAGCAAAAATGGCGATTGATAATGGTGCCAGCTGTGCAACCCATTTATTCAATGCGATGAGTGCCATGAGTGGGCGAGAAGCGGGTATCGTTGGCGCGATTTATGATACAGCTATCTACGCGGGTATCATTGTCGATGGTTTCCATGTTGCCTATGAAAATGTACGTATTTCTAAAAAAATTCTGGGTGAAAAATTATTCTTAGTGACCGATGCCACCGCACCTGCTGGGGCGAACATTAGCGAATTCGATTTTGTCGGTACCACCGTTTACTATAAAGATGGCAAATGTTTCTCTAAAGATGGAACACTAGGCGGTTCAGCGGTAACCATGATAGAATCGATTGAGCAGTGTGTGAAACATGTCGGAATCTCATTGGAAGAAGCGATCCGCATGGCTACCCTATATCCAGCGAAGGCCATTTCTGCCGAACAAACCCTTGGTAGCATCGATGTAAATAAAGTTGCTAATTTAGCGATTTTTAACAATAACTATCAAGTGCTCGCAACTATCGTTAATGGTCATTTCGCAAGGAATGAATTGTAAATTTTTATCCTAGCCATTACATAACGTTGTGTAGTGGCTATCTAATCAATTGAAGTGAATATTAATGGAAGAATACACATCTAGCAATGAGTCCGTTATTGCTAACATTGATCATATAAAGCAAGTCAATTACGCTGCTATTTATAAGGTCATTGAAAAAAATGCCCCTATTTCACGTGTCGACGTCGCTAAAGTGAGCAAGCTTGCTCCTGCCAGTGTCACCAAAATAACACGCCAGCTGCTAGAGAATGGCTTACTGACCGAGACGGCTCGACAAGCTTCAACCGGCGGTCGACGCGCAATATCTTTAGAGCTAAATGCATCAGCGATTAATGTACTCGCAATTAAAATCGGTCGTAAACAGCTTTCCATTGGCCGTTATAACTTAGCCGGTGTGCAGCTGTTTAAAAAACAAGTACCTGTCATGGCAGAAAATGCCGAGCAACTGCTTGCCCAGCTTTTGTCTGAAATTGAATTGGTCATTGTCGATTGCACGCAACGAGATGAAAAAATATCCGCTATCACCCTAACACATGCAGGTCTGATAGACCCGATCAAAGGAGTAATACTCTACTCATCGCGCTATTCCCTAGAAAATATCTGTTTAGTCGAGCTCATTCAAACACGCTTTAATATTCCAGCTTATTTAGGTAATCACACGCGTTGCTTAGCCCTAGCGGAGCACTACTTTGGTGCCTCTCAGGATTGTAAAGACTCTATCTTAATTAGCATTCACCATGGTGTCGGTTCTGGCATTATTATGCAGGGTAAGCGGCTGCTGGGTGAAAAATATAACATCGGTGAAATTGGTCACATTCAGGTAAATCCCGCCGGGAAACAGTGTCACTGTGGTAACTTTGGTTGCCTAGAAACAGAAGTCAGTGATGATACTATTATAGAAAAAGTACAAGAGGCACTTAATCGAGGCGCCATCTCATCATTAAGCGTAGAGGAATTGAGTAGCGAGAATATATACCAAGCAGCTGCCGATGGCGATCCGCTCTGCCAAAAAATCGTCACCGATATGGTCAACTACCTCGGTAAAACCGTTGCTATTTTGATTAATATCCTTAATCCTGAAAAAATTATTATCTCAGGGAAAATTACCCTCTGTGGTAATTTACTCTTTTCAACCTTGCGCCAATCAATCAGTCAGCAAACCTTGCATGCTTTCCGTGAAAAACTGCAAATACTACCGACAGCATTAGCTGAGAATCCAACCATTGCCGCCTTTGCATTGGCAAAACAAGCCATTTATGAAGGGGATTTACTGCAGAAAATAAATAATAAATAATAAATAATAACGAGTAACATCAGATACCCGACTACAAATAGCAGTCGGGCATCAACGGAAAATATTAACCAATAACACTACCCAATTGGAAGATAGGCAGATACATCGCCACAATCAAACCACCAACGACCACACCTAACACCACCATGATCATCGGCTCTAATAGGCTTGTTAAAGCGTCAACGGCGTCATCAACTTGCTGCTCATAGATATCCGCCACTTTACTTAGCATGCCGTCAAGGTCACCGGATTCCTCACCAATCATCACCATTTGTGCAACCATATCAGGAAAAACAGTGGTCGTTTTCATCGCCACATTCATCTGCATCCCCGCCATTACCTCGGTACGAATATTGGTAATCGCACTACGATAAACATAGTTACCCGATGCCCCTGCGGCAGAAATTAAGGCATCCACTAACGGGATACCGGCAGAAAAGGTGGTCGATAGCGTGCGCGCAAAGCGGGCCACGGCGGCTTTATCTAAAATGGTGCTAATGACGGGAATTTTAAGCACGAATTTATCGGTATTATCGCGTACATTCTGCGAGGCGGCATGGGCGCGTTTAAATATAAAAATGGCCGCTATCACCGCCGCAGCGATAATGTACCAATAAGATTGTACTAAATCGGAGATGCCCAATACAAACAGGGTAAAGGCTGGATCGGCACCAAAACCGGTAAAAATATCTTGGAACTGCGGAATAACAAATAGTAGTAGCAACATCGTCACCACCCCTGCAACAGCCAATACCGCAGCAGGATAAAACATCGCCTTTTTAATTTTCGACTTCAGCGCTTCAGACTTCTCTTTATAGGTGGCAATACGATCATAAATCGCCTCTAAGGCACCCGACTCTTCACCAGCATCCACCAAATCGCAGTAGAGATCATCAAAATACTTAGGATGCGTACGCAGGGTTTTAGAGAGCGGTGTACCCGTCGCTACTTCCGTGGCAATGGAGGTCATCAGTTCCCGTAAGGACGCTTTTTCATTACTTTTAGCAATTAACTGTAGGCTCTGTACTAAGGGCACACCAGCACCTAGCATGGTCGCTATTTGTCGTGAAACAATGGCGATATCCATTGGCGATATTTTATTGCCAAAGGAGAAGAGATCTTTTGGTTTTTTGGTGATGCGGGTAACATTTACCCCCTGTTGACGCAGTTCCGCCTTGGCTTCCACTAACGAAGCACTTTGTATCTCGCCAGAGACTTTTCCGCCCTTGCGGTTAAACCCCTTCCATTTAAAGCTATGAATAACAACAGCTTGAGGTTTTTTAGGTGCAGCCATAATTCTTCCTTAAATTATAATTATTATGAACCTCCAACTGGGTCGGTGTTAAACGACGATGAGAGGAGCTGCCATCTTTTAAACAACAGCTTTTATTAACTGATTTAAAATGGCAATATTAGGTAACGCGGGTCACCTCTTTTAAACTGGTAATGCCTCTGATCGCCTGTTGCAGTGCCGATTGACGTAATGTATCCATCCCTTCAGCCTCGGCGACATTGGCGATTTGCATCGCATTACCTTCATTGAGGATGATGTGACTAATATTGTCGGACATCTGCATTACTTCATAAATACCCACACGTCCTTTATACCCATCTGTACATTTAGCGCAACCGACAGGTTTATAAAGTGTTATCCCTGCTGCAATTTGCTCATGATTAAAGCCGATCGTCTGTAACTCTTTGTCACTGTACTCATCTACCGCTTTACACTCAGGGCAGAGTCGACGCGCTAAACGTTGTGCGATAATCAGGGATACCGAAGAGGCGATGTTAAAGGCGGGAACGCCCATGTTTAACAAACGCGTTAAGGTTTCTGCTGCCGAGTTGGTATGCAATGTGGATAACACTAAATGGCCCGTTTGTGCGGCTTTAATGCCGATTTCGGCGGTCTCTAAATCTCGAATCTCACCGACCATCACGATATCAGGATCTTGACGTAAAAAAGAGCGCAGTGCTGAAGCAAAGGTCAGCCCTGCTTTATTATTGATCTGTACTTGGTTAATACCAGCAAGGTTGATCTCCACGGGATCTTCCGCTGTTGAGATATTACGCTCCACGGTATTGAGAATATTCAGTCCCGTATAGAGAGAAACGGTTTTACCACTGCCCGTTGGCCCAGTAATGAGGATCATCCCCTGCGGTTTTGACAGGGCATGTAAATATTTCGCCTTTTGTTCATCGCTGTAACCTAAACGGTCGATATCAAGGCTTGCAGCCGAGGAGTCTAAAATACGCATTACGATTTTTTCGCCCCACATGGTAGGTAGCGTACTAACACGCAGGTCAACATTACGTTTGCTCGATATTTTCAGCTTAATACGACCATCCTGGGGCAGACGGCGCTCGGCAATATCCAAACGCGACATCACCTTAAGGCGCGCCGAAAAACGGTTCGCTAAATTAACCGGTGGCGTAGCAACCTCATGTAAAATACCATCAACACGAAAACGGACGCGGTATTTTTTTTCATAGGGCTCAAAGTGTAAATCCGAGGCGCCCTTGCGCACCGCATCGAGCAGAATGCCATTAATATATTTAACGATCGGGGCATCATCTTCACTGTCGCCCTGCGCCTCGTCAAGGCGTGATTCACCTTCGTCAATTTCGATATCGTCGATATCGCCCATATCACCAAGGGAGGAGACATCATCCTCTAAGAGCTTTTCAATGGCTTTATTAAGGTAACTCTCTTCCACCAATAAGGCTTCGGTATGGATGGCAAAACTAAAGCCAAAATCTTCCAGAGCCGCGACGTTAGTCGGGTCGGACATGGCGATATAGAGGGTTTTCTGCTGCACATAGACGGGCAGCGCATGATGTTTCTCTATGAGTTTCTGATTAATAAACTTTTCTGGAATCTCATCGAGGTCCAGAGAGGCAGCGTCTAATAGAGGAATACCATATTCAGCTTCGCAGAACTGAGCCAGCTCAACACTAGAGATAAAATTATTTTCCACCAAATAGCTAACCAGTGCTTTTTTTTGACTAGCGGCAGCGGAGGTTATCTGTTGGAGTTTCGCAAAGGGGAGTAGACCGCGAGCGGCGAGGCTAGACGCCAAGCCGCTAATATGATGGGTTGCCATTAGGAATTAGCAGAAAGCACTATTACTACACACAAAACCCCAAGTAACCTGCCCTGAAGCTTGGCGAGTAGGTGTCCCTGTATAAGTAGCACTACCAAGTCCTTCACCAGCAACAGCTGTTGCTGTAATTACACCGTTTGTAGTTGTTACAGAAGTTACATAACCATATGCACCAAGTGCTGCAATATTGTACGTAGAACCAGATGCACCATCAGTACAGCCTGTAACAGTACTAAGCTCCATAGCGCACAGCTCTACTTGTGTTTTCAGACCAGTAACAGACTGCACTACTTCCGCAAATTTTGCTTTAGCTGTATAACTATTATAAGCAGGCAGTGCCACTGCTGCTAGAATACCGATAATCGCGATTACAATGAGTAGCTCGATTAATGTAAAACCTTGTTGTACTTTTTTCATTTTGTCATCCTTAATGTAATGTATTTTCATTTAACGTATTGCTTAAAATGTTAACTCTTTCCCTAGAGAAGTGGAGTAAATCGTTAAGCGATCTTGCGTTATTATGCTGTTTAACTATTTGTTAGTAGGTCTTGCAACCTAATTTGTAAAACAGCGCCTAGTTTACCTTAATGTTATAAACTTAACATATAAAAAAGTGTTTAAAATCTTTAATTTATATCAAGTTATGTGGGAAAAGTTAAGTAGCGCACAATTTACTGCTAATAAACGGTTAGCCACTTCACTTTGCGTTTTTCTATTCTCTCAGAACTATAGTCGTGGAACAAGCCCATAAACGGCAACTCTATGAGCAAGATCTAATAAAAATTTAGTTGAACGCCGCTTTTTTAAGCGAACTTTTCAATAGCACTACTTTGCACAAAAAAACAGAGCGGCTATAAATCGCCATAATAGCATAGCGAATTCAAACGCTTGCCCATTGAGAGAGCTCACCTTGCACAATTAACAAGCAAAAGGGAACGGATTAAAGGCGAAAATAGAGCGGCGATTAGCGACAGCAAAAGGGGGCAATAACGCACATAATGTTGCGACAAACACGCAACGATTGCGCGCACTTGTCGGCAATTCACCGACAAGTATAATATCGACCATTTAAAAAAGTGCTGAATTGATCCATAAGTGAGTAAAGATACTGGCGATATATCCTAAAGCAACAACGGGCGCCCATTTTAGGTGCACGGCAAAGGTATAGATACCACGCGCTTGCCCCATTAATGCGACACCAGCCGCGGAGCCAATAGAAAGCATACTGCCGCCCACACCTGCGGTTAATGTTACCAACAACCATTGTCCCGTGCTCATGTCTGGTTGCATACTTAACACCGCAAACATCACCGGAATATTATCCACGATTGCCGATAAAACCCCCACGGTAACGTTGGCATAGGTTGCATCCCAGTTGCTATACATAGCTTCGGAAATCATATGTAGATAACCAATAAATCCTAATCCACCAACACAAAGTACCACCCCGTAGAAAAATAGTAAGGTATCCCATTCCGCTCGGGCGACTTTATTAAAGATATCAAAGGGCGCACCATTACCTAAATCACGTAAACGTTCATGCTCCACCGTATCATCGGTTTTATGTATTGCACTTTTATAATAAGAGCTTTGTGTTTTACGTAAAAAGAAAGCAAAGAACTGTAACAGACCAAGACCTGTCATCATACCAAGCACGGGAGGCATACCAAGGAATGAATGGCCTAACACGGCAAAGGAGATGGTCACTAAAAATAGCGCCACGATACGCAGTGCACCGCGTTTGGTCTGTACCTGAATGCCATCACCTTGCGCAACATCCTTAGAGATAAAAAAGCTCATAATAATAGCGGGTACTAAAAAGTTAACCGCGGAAGGAATAAATAGTAAGAAGAAAGTACCGAATTGGACCATACCTTTTTGCCAAACCATTAATGTGGTGATATCACCAAAGGGGCTAAAGGCACCACCCGCATTCGCAGCAACAACAATGTTAATACAAGCAATGGCAATAAATTTTTTGTTTTCACCACCTACTTTCATGACAATAGCACACATCAGTAGTGCCGTTGTTAAATTATCGGCGATAGGCGAAATAAAGAATGCCAAGATACCCGTTAACCAAAAAATAAGGCGGAGCGTAAAGCCCTTATTAACCATCCAAGCGCGCAGGGCATCAAAAAGTTGACGTTCTTCCATGGCGTTAATATAGGTCATCGCCACTAATAAAAAGAAAAATAGCTCTGCGTATTCTAATAAATTATGACGAAAAGCGAGCTCGGCATCGTGGCTCATACCGTGTTGCGTATAATAATAACCAATCATTGCCCAAATGATACCCGCAGCAACTAGCACGGGTTTCGATTTACGCAGGTGGATCACATCTTCGAGCATCACTAAAACGTAGGCAATCGCAAAAAACAGTAATGCGGCATAACCAATGCTGTGTGACGTTAAGTCCATGGACTCTCCACTACTAGCCAACAGGCTCGGTGAAAAGAAAAGGCTAATAAGTGTCAGAAAAACACTTAAAGACTTAGTTTTAGATAACATTTCATTCATCCTTAAAGAAAGTAAAACAGTGCGAGTTAAAATTTTTTCGATATTAACATAGAAGATTGATTTTCAATACAATAAAAGAGGTTTTATCTATATGTGTTAATTGGTGCTGTTATTTCTCTCGCTTAACACTGAGATACGCAATGAGTTGCGCGAGTATAAAGCCACAAAGTAGACCAAGACAATTAGCCGCTAAATCTAACCACTCGCCATAACGATTGACATAGGGCTGGATTAATTCAATGGTGCCACTCGCTAGGATAAACAGCAGGGCTATCCAGCGCCAATATTTGGGCTTTCGTAGCGCCACCGGAAACATTAATGCCCCATAGGCGATAAAATGGTGTAGCTTATCCGTACCGGGCACATCGGGAAGCTGGCTGACGGGATACAGTGACAAAGTAATAATCACCGCTAATATCGACAATGAAATATATAACCAATAATCCCGCATTTTAGTGATTAATCTATTCATCAGTGATGCACTAAAAACTAATTGGTTTACGGGCTTTTTTACCCTCAACTTTTGTCGATTCGGTTTGCTCAACTGGCGCTTGTTGCCTTTGGCTTTCAACAGGTGCTTGTGTACCCATTTCATACTGTTCAATTTGCCCAACTAGCGCAATTTGAAAATATTGCTCATTAAAATAGATAACATCCCCTGCATACACTTTTTTACGTTTACGCGTTTCCACTTCACCATTTAAGTACACATAGCCGTCACTAATGACCTGTTTCGCTTCCCCTCCTCCAGAGACTAAATTCTCAAATTTCAATATTTTATAGAGTTCCGTTGGCTCCGCTTTTATCTCAATTAATGTCGCATAAATATCTTGCTCTGACATGTTACTCTCTTATCTCTGTTAACTCTGTTCGGTTAAACTATGATCCCAATCTTTCCAAACCACTTCATAGCCCTGCGCTTTGACTAATTCTGCCATAGTTTGCGCAGAACGCTCATCACTAATTGCGAATTGCTCTAACGCTTTTTCCGATTGCTCGGCATACCCCCCCGGTTGTGTGCTTGAACCTGCGCTTAAGGAGGTGATCCCGAGCGGCAAGACGTGATTTCTAAAGTGTTGCGATTCCCGTGTCGATAAGGATAACTCGACTTCGGGATTAAACAAACGATAGGCACAAATAAGTTGTACTAACTGTTTATCACTCATCACCGATTTAATTTCCATGCCGCCCGTGCACGGACGCAAGCGAGGAAAAGAGATGGTATAACGGGATTGCCAATATTGTTTCTCAAGATAGCTTAAATGGGCAGCCACATAAAAACAGTCGGTACGCCACTCTTCCAAACCAATTAGGCTACCTAACCCCATTTTATGAACGCCCGCTTTACCTAAACGATCATGGGTATCTAAACGATAATTAAAATCGGCTTTTTTCCCCTTTAGATGGTGCTCAGCATAGGTCACAGGATTATAGGTTTCTTGGTAGACTAACACTGAATCGACTCCATATTGAATCAACTCACTGTACTCCTCTTGCTGCAATGGCTGTACTTCAATGGTGATATGTGAAAAATATCGCTTGATGATAGGCAATGCCTGTTTGAAATAATCAATGCCTACCTTACGCTCCGACTCCCCCGTCACCAATAGAATATGCGCAAAGCCCATTTTTTTAATTGCGATGCATTCGCGTTCAATTTCCTCCATATCAAGCGTTTTGCGACGAATTGCATTATGCATGGAAAAGCCGCAATAGGTGCAGATGTTGCTGCACATATTAGAGAGATATAAAGGAATATAGAACTGCTGCGTTTTACCAAAGCGCTGTTGGGTTAATTGCTGTGATTTTTGCGCCATCTGCTCCAAATAGGGTTCAGCAGCGGGGCTTATCAAGGCTTTAAAATCCTCTAAATCTAAACGCGCTTTACTTAATGCACGCTGCACATCGGCAGCGTTTTTTGCATAAATAGAGAGGCGCACATCATCCCATTGATACGCTTTTATTTTTTCACTAAAGGTCACAGGCTTGCCTCAAGAAACGCAGTTAATGGACTCGAAGCTTGCGCATAGTGGCTCTGCCCCCCTAATCCCGCAAGATAAGCTTGACGCCCTGCTTGCACCGCTTTAGCAAAGGCTTCGCTCATGGCAACCGGATCATGCGCAACGGCAATGGCGGTGTTAACTAATACGGCATCAGCGCCCATTTCCATCGCCAAAGAGGCGTGTGAAGGGCTACCTAACCCTGCATCAACAATCACTGGAATAGTTGCCTGCTCGATAATAATCTGCAAAAAATCTGCGGTTTTAATCCCTTTATTAGAGCCAATCGGTGCGCCCAACGGCATCACGGCGGCACAACCGACCGCCTCTAAATGTTTACACAACACGGGGTCAGCATGCACATAGGGTAGCACTACAAAACCATCTAGCGCCAAGGCTTCCGCCGCTTTTAATGTCTCGATGGGATCGGGTAATAAATATTTAGGATCGGGATGAATCTCTAACTTCACCCAATTGGTTTGCAGTGCTTGGCGTGCCAGTTGCGCGGCAAAGACAGCCTCTTTGGCATTACGCGCCCCCGATGTGTTGGGTAGTAGCTGCATACCATTTTTAATCAATGGCGCGAGAATATCATCATCTTTGTGCTGCATATCCACACGTTTCAATGCCATAGTAACCAGTTGTGATTGTGATGCCCGTAAGGCATTGATCATGGTTTGCTGGTCATTAAATTTCCCCGTTCCAGTGAATAAGCGCGAGGTAAATGTTTTATCGCCAATGGTTAATTGGTCATTAACCAACATCTCTTTAAATAACATGCGATTAGCCCCCTGCGATTGCTTGAAAGAGAGAGATTTGATCACCTTCATTTAAACCGAATTGTGACCATGAACCGCGACTGATAACGCGCTGATTAACCGCCACTGCACTGCCATTGAGCGGTTTTTCTAATAATGTTAATAACGCATTGATATTACAATTTTCAGCAACTTCAATTGGTTGCTCATTGACAAATATTTTCATCTAACTTTTCCCACAGACGCGACATTGAGGATCTTTATTGATCACAAAGGTTTGCCAATCGAGGCTTTTCGCATCAAATAATTTCAATTTATTTTTAATACCAGAAGGCAAACCAAGGAAATGTTTAATCGCTTCCAGCGCTTGCAAGGTGCCAATAGTGCCAACAACGGGGCCTAACACACCAGAATTACTACAGTTGAGTTGCGCTTCTTCACTAGAGGGAAAAAGACAATGGTAACAAGCAGCGTCATCGTGGCGATGGTCAAAAAACATTAACTGTCCTTCAAGGCGGATCGCAGCCCCGACGATTAACGGTACTTTCGCCTCTACACAGGCAGCGTTGATGATCTGCCTTGTCGCCATGTTATCGCTACAATCGAGCACCAGATCCACCATCATTAACTCCATCGCTAATTGCTCTGCGGTCATTTTTTGCTTAATGGTGCGCACTCGAATTTGTGAATTTAAGTGCTGCAATCGCTGTTTAGTAACAACCACTTTTTCAGCATTAATATCACTCTCTTGATAGCTTATTTGCCGTTGCAAATTACTCATTTCGATATGATCAAAATCATTTAACACTAAATGACCAATCCCAGCAGCAGCGAGATAGAGTGCAGCGGGTGTCCCTAGTCCACCCAGACCAATAATCAACACCTTAGCGTTTTTTAGCTTCTGCTGACCAACGTCTCCCACTTCCTGTAACAATAAATGGCGGCTATAACGGATCGTTTCTGCATCAGATAACATATTCTGCTCCAATCAAATTATTGCATAATTTCATTAAATTCCCTGACCACTCGCTCGGGATCATCACTTAACGTAATGGCAGTCACTACCGCGATACTGCCAACGCCACACTGCCAGACCGCGCTCGCTCGCTCCAGATTAATGCCACCAATGGCAACGGTAGGCGTATCTGCAAGCAAATGGGCATAGTTCGCTAACCGAGTTAGTCCCTGTGGATTAGAGGGCATCTCTTTGGTTTGTGTGGGAAAGATATGGCCGAGCGCAATATAACTTGGCTTTAATTGCTGCGCTCGCAACAACTCATAATATCCATGCGTACTCAGCCCTAAACGCAAACCTGCATCGGCTATTTGCACTAAATCAGCAACGTCGATATCTTCCTGACCAAGGTGTACCCCATAGGCACCATGCTTAATGGCGAGTTGCCAATAATCATTAATAAATAGGCGGGCATTATATTTTTTCCCCAGCGCAATGGCGGCAATCACCTGCGCCTCAACCTGCTCTGGCTGTTTATCTTTGATACGCAGTTGTAGTGTTTTTACGCCCATTTTTAAGACGCGCTCGATCCACTCGATGCAATCTAAGACGGGATACAAGCCAAGCTTTAAGGTCTGACAAGAGGCAAAACCGTGGCCCGCTTCTAGCGTACCGGGTAAATCTAACTCATAACCTATCTTCGACTCAGGCAAAACCACGTCAGGGAAATCGGCGCGTTCCCTTGGCCAACCTAAATGCGCGACGCTCCCCTCCCCTTTGCCAAGCGCCTTAGCTCCTTTCAGCCCTTGATTAAGATAGGCTTTGGCAATCACTAAGGCATCTTCGATAACATAATCTAAGGCGATAGATGCAGCAATGGCACTGGATAACGTACAACCACTACCATGTGTGTGAGCCGCCTGTATACGCGGACTGGTTAAGGCAATTTCCCGTTCACCATCACACCAATAATCGAGCGCGATAGCATCAAAGAGCGGAAAATGGCCGCCCTTAATAAGCACACTTGCACAGCCCATCGAGATTAATTTATTGGCAGCCGGTTTTTTAAGGACTCTCCAGAAATCAAAGCATGCCCCGATAGCGCTAATAACTCGTGACCATTAGGGGTTAGCAGATCCACTTGCGCTAATAAGTGCGCTTTAATATAGGCGTTAATCCCCTCTTCCACCATATTATCCCCCGTCGAGGCAACAGCAACGGGATCGTAGATAACAAAGGGCTTGTTAGACCATGTCTGTTTATAAAAAGCGAGTTTTTCCGCTAAAATTTTGACCTGTTCGATGGTTGCGATTAATCCGATTTTAATCACTTTAGCGGGCATATCTTCCGCCAAGCAATCTAACTGTTCAGTGAACATCTTATCGGAAACCGCTTCAACTAAACTCACCATAGTCGAGTTTTGTGCAGTAACAGCACTGATCACCGAACAACCAACAACCCCTAAATCGTGAAAGGTACAAGATCCGCTTGGAGCCCTGCACCTGCGCTGCTATCGGAGCCAGCAATAGTCCAAACAATGTTATTCATAATAGGCCTTACTCATTAAACCTTATCTGATATATTTCAGCCCCTGAGTCAGCAAACTCCTTGGCTTTTTCTGTCATGCCCTGTTGCGCTGAAACGGTAACCGTTTGATCAAGTAATTGAATGGAGATCTCACCATCATCTAGCTTTTTGCTAAAATCGCGCACATCTTGGGTTATCTTCATGGAGCAGAATTTTGGCCCACACATGGAGCAAAAGTGCGCCACTTTGCCGGACTCCTTCGGCAATGTCTGATCATGGTATTCCTGAGAAGTAACAGGATCTAAGCTGAGATTAAACTGATCCTGCCAGCGGAATTCAAAACGCGCCTTAGACAAGGCATTATCACGAATTTGTGCGCCCGGATGCCCCTTCGCTAAATCCGCTGCATGGGCAGCTAATTTATAGGTCACTAGCCCCACTTTAACATCATCTTTATTGGGTAATCCTAAATGCTCTTTAGGGGTGACATAACAGAGCATGGCACAGCCATACCAACCAATTTGCGCCGCACCGATAGCCGATGTAATGTGATCGTATCCCGGTGCAATATCCGTGGTTAATGGCCCTAACGTATAAAATGGTGCTGCAAAACAATCTTTAAGCTGTTTATCCATGTTCTCTTTGATCATCTGCATGGGGACATGACCGGGGCCTTCAATCATCACCTGAACATCGTATTGCCACGCCACTTTGGTGAGTTCACCTAATATTTCTAGCTCAGAGAACTGCGCCTGATCGTTGGCATCAGCAATCGATCCGGGACGTAAGCCATCCCCGAGGGAGAGTGCCACGTCATATTGCTGGCATATTTCACAAATTTCACGGAAATGTTGGTAGGCAAAATTCTCTTTATGGTGCGATAAACACCATTTAGCCATGATCGAACCTCCGCGAGATACTATCCCAGTCACCCGTTTTGCCGTCATCGGTACAAAGCGTAATAACAGACCAGCATGAATGGTAAAGTAATCAACCCCCTGTTCGGCCTGTTCGATTAAGGTGTCACGAAACACTTCCCAAGTGAGGTTTTCAGCAATGCCATTGACCTTTTCCAACGCTTGATAAATGGGCACAGTACCAATTGGTACTGGCGCATTACGCATGATCCACTCTCGGGTTTCATGAATATTACGCCCCGTTGATAAATCCATCACCGTATCACCGCCCCAAAGCGTTGACCAAACCAATTTTTCCACTTCCTCTTCAATGGATGAAGTGACCGATGAGTTACCAATGTTGGAATTCACTTTTACGAGGAAGTTACGACCGATAATCATCGGCTCTAACTCTGGATGGTTAATGTTGGCAGGAATAATGGCGCGCCCTTCCGCAACCTCCTGACGCACAAATTCAGGGGTGATCGCCTCCTGTAGATTTGCACCAAAGCTGTATCCAGGATGCTGGAAATGTAACGCCTCACATTTCACGCGATCGCGTCCTTGATTTTCACGAATGGCAATATACTCCATTTCAGGGGTTATAATGCCCTGACGCGCATAATGCATTTGGGTAACACATTTACCTTTTTTCGCACGCAATGGTTTTGGCAAGTTTGCAAAACGCAGCTCATCTAAACTTTCATCGGCTAAGCGCGTTTGTGCGAATGTTGAGCTTAAAGAGTCGAGTTCTTCAACATCATCACGTGCTTCAATCCAACTTTTTCGTAACTTAGCAAGACCTTTATGAACATCAATAACCGTGTTTGGATCGGTATAGGGGCCAGAGGCATCATAAACGGGAATCGCTTCGTTTTTTTCATAAATGGGCTGTTCTTCACTTCCCCCTACGAAGGTATCCGCTTGCAGAATTTGTCGCATCGCCACTTTAATAGGATGGATTTTTCCATCAATATAGATTTTCTCTGAATTTGGATAGGATTCATTATTTAAATTATGAATATAATCCTGTGCGGCTTGACGAGATTCTCGACGAGATAAGTTGTTACGACTAGACGTTTTTAGATTTGAATTTACGGTGTTTGACATAGCATTCTTTACCTTAACATAAATAAAAGTTGATAAGAGTGCTTGACGAAAGATCTGTGGAAAGAGTAAAAAACTGAGAATGACCCATTATTTTTTATGCTTGTTCCCTTCGTAGGTACTAACCTAATCAGGTTCCACGGATTCCACGTTAATGATAATTAAAACTAACTATCAAGATATACCCTACATAAGATGACGAGTATAGTGGTCTCAGCCCAAGGGCGCTCCGACAAGAGCCCCTAGTATAGAAGAAAATTTATAGCAGTGGAACCGTATTAGTTAATTGTATGTAAATTAAAATTTATTATTAATACGCGTTAATAAATTCATCAACTGCGCTATCTCTTCTTCCGTAAAATCAGCTGTTAACTCTTCAGTAAGTTTCTGATGTAACTGATCATGTTGCAAAAATAGATTATGCCCCTGATCACTAAGTTCGACTAGGATCGAGCGGCGATCGCTCTCATGGGCAACGCGTCGCACTAAATCAGCAGCGACGAGCTTATCCACTTGCACCGTTAATGTTCCCGTCGTCACCCCTACTTTACTCGCCAAAGTTTTCATTGGCATGGCACCGAAGATCCCTAATATTTCCACGGCATGTACCAAGGTTAAAGTGAGACCATTATCTTTTACCGTATTCGCCTCCCAAGCAGAGAGCTTTTCATAAAACTCGATAAAAGCGTGATTCAATTTTTCGGTTATTGTTTTCATCTATTTCATCTCTTGTAAACATTCATCTTGAGTACATTGGTTCACTTCAATTGTGAGATGACTCAAGCGCTCAAATTGATTGAGTAGTTCTTGATAATATTGTGTAGTAAATGGTCGGTGCGATACGATGGATATAACCGCAGCATAGTGGTCAGCACTCACAGACCAAATATGAATATCAGCAACTTCATGGTCATGATGCTCTTCTATTACCTTAATAATGGCACGTTGATACTCAGGTTCAATGCTTTTATCCAATAGTATCGGCGCTGTCTGCTTTAAAAGTCCCCATGACCAACGGGTAATAATTAATGCGCCAACGATTCCCATCAGTGGATCTAAACTATTTAAAGCAAAGTATTTACCCATCAATAATGCAGCAATCGCTAATACAGAGGTTAACGCATCCGCCATGACATGAAAATAAGCCGCGCGTAAATTATGATCCTGTCCATGATGGTGATGAGCATGATGGCTATCTGCATGTGAATGGTGCGTGTGAGTATGACCATGTGCATGATCATCCTTTAATAAAAACACACTAACGACATTGACTATCAAGCCAATAACAGCGACCCAAATAGCTTCTTGGAAATGTATTTGTTCGGGGTTAAAAAGTCGTACAGCCGATTCAACCGCCATAATCAAAGCAACTAAACCTAATGCAATCGCACTGGTAAACCCACCAAGTACACTCACCTTACCCGTACCAAAGGAGAATTGTGGGTTATTATTATGATTACGCGCATAGGCATAGGCAAACAAAGTAATTAAAAATGCAGCGGCATGCGTGCCCATATGCCAACCATCGGCCAACAGAGCCATTGAACCGTAAATGCTCCCAGCGATAATTTCTGCCACCATCGTAATAACGGTCAAGTAGAACACATACCAGGTGTTACGTTCCCCTCTATTATTGCTCGCTGAAAAATTATGTTGCTGCTGCCATTTACGGTGAGCCGCTGTTAGCTTCGTCATCTGCTTTCTCTTTAGTTTGATTTGCATGTAATTTGATTTTCAAACTATATTAAAAGCGAACTATTATTACAACCATTTATTATCAATCGCAAATCATAAAATTAACCGTAATGACTCTTCAGCGCTTGCTCACGGGAGAGCTTTGCTATTGAATAGAGACATCACTATTTTATCTAAAATTATCAAGGAGATTTCATGGGTCGTCATAAGATCCCACGCAATATTTGTGGAACCCCAGCCGATAGTTGTTTTAAACCAAACGGCATCCCGATAAGTCAATTACAGCAGCTACACCTAGCACTAGATGAATTTGAGGCATTACGCTTAGTTGATTTAGAGGGATTACAACAACAAGAAGCCGCCATTGTGATGGGTATATCACGACAAACTCTCGCTAATTTAGTGAAAAAAGCACGAGCTAAAGTAGTCGACTGTTTAGTCAATGGCAAAGCATTAATCATGCATCCCCATGATGACAAAGAATAACTGATCTTAACCATTTATTTATTGCATATGCTATATTTGAGTGCTATATATAGCATATGCCAATTAAATAAATCTGTTTATTTATAATATTGGCTATTTTCAACCACCTATTACAAGGAATAAATTCAATGAAAACAGCCATTCCAATGAAAGATGATCGTATTGCTAGCCATTTTACCAAAGCTGACCATTTTATTTTCTTAGACAAAAATGGTTCGATCCAAACAACCAAGAAAAATCCAGCCTTCGGCGCAGATTGCTGCGGTAAAAGTGCGCTACACAAACTACTTACAACAGAGCAAACGCAACGCGTCATCGTTCGCAACATTGGCCAACGCAGTTTGGCTAAACTGTTACAAGCGGGAATACAAGTATTACAAGCTGAAAGTGGCCATTTTGATAGCGATATATTCAATACAAACGGCTTAATAGAACTGATCGATGCACAACAGGGAAGAGAGCCCCTCACACACAGAGCTAAAAAAACCAATTGTTGCGGCGATTCACAAGAGCCTAAGCATCATCACGGAAAGTGTTGCCATAGAAAGCATAAAAATGGCCCTAAATCGGCCATCAAAAATAGCTGCTGCCATTAATTAGGTTCTTGGATTTGATATAAGCGATGTTGTTCACAGCTAGTTTCACAATCACAACTTCGCTCTATTTGTAAAGTAGCTAATCCACCACAACTCCCTTGTAACTGCTGACGGTTAAATATAACACCAATGGCCATGGCTAAAATAACCAATAAAAAAATAACGAATGTAATAATTAATTCCATAATTTCTCCTAACGTTGACATTTTATACTACTTCTTACAATTAATAGCATATGCTAAATATTATTCTATAACGTATGCAAAAGGAGAGCAAAGTGAGTAAATCAAAAAATAGATTATTGAAAATGCTCCAATCACATTATCCGAATTTAAAAAACGATGATTTAATGCCTATTAATAAAAACGCAAGCCATAAACATTGTATGTTGTGTGGTTTACAGAACCCGCTCGGTCTTAAGCTAGCGTTTTTCTACACCGCAGATCAAAAGGTATGGTCACATGCAATGGGTGAGTTTCACCACCAAGGTTACACCGGTATATTGCATGGGGGATTTCTAGCCGCATTGCTTGATGCCGCTATGTGCCAAGCTATTTTCAATCAAGGTATAGAAGCAGTCACCGCAGAGATAAAGATTCGATATTTACATGAAGTACCTGCCAATAGTCAGGTTTTAATTAGCGCTAAAGTATTACCATCACGCCACCCCCTCTATAATGTTGAGGCACAACTTTATGTTCAAAACAAATTAATGGTCAAAAGTAGTGCACGTTTTATGGACAAATTATTTGCGAAGCCTAAACATGAGTAAAGCAGACATTAGACTAACCATCTTAGCGGATAATATCGCGCAGTCAGGATTTATAGCCGAACATGGCTTTGCACTCTTAATTGAAAGTAACAAGCAGCGTTTTCTGTTTGATACTGGGCAAGGAGAAGCTCTTTTTGAAAACGCTAATAGATTAAATATTGTATTAACGGATCTCGATGGCATTATTCTCAGCCACGGTCATTTTGATCATGGTGGTAATATTAAAAAATTATTACATGACAATCCCAATACCACCTTATATTTACACCCTGATTGTTTACAAATACGCTATTCGATACATCCTAACAAAGCAGTTCGCGTCATTTCATTAACAGAGGAAACTCTCGCAGCTATCGAGCAATTTCCCGCTGAGCAAAAAGTCTTTAATAAATCCATTACACAAATAACTGAGCAACTTTTTATTAGTGGTGAAATACCGCGTATCCATAATGAGAATGGAAAAAAGACGCCATTTTATTTAGATCCATTTAAACAGACGCTGGATAAACTGCTTGATGATCAAAGCCTATGGATTGAGACTACAACAGAAGTCATTGTCATATCTGGCTGCTGCCATGCAGGTGTGATTAATACCTTAACGCATATACAACAGAATAATCATCAGAAAAAAACGACAACGCTATTGGGTGGATTACACCTACACAATGCGGACAAAAACAAACTAGATAACACCATTAATTACTTGCACGAAACAAACATATCTAAACTTTATCTCGCACATTGCACAGGAGTAGAGTCTAGCCAATATTTAAAAAGTCAATTTAATGGTACGGTGAAAAGTTGTTATGCAGGTTTAACATTATCTATTCAATAAAAATAAAAAAGCCCCTGCTATTTTCATAGCAGGGGCTTACAGATAACAACTTAGTTAAGAAAAATTATTTCTTAGCTGCAGCCGCTTTCTCTGCTTTAACTTTTTCAATTACGCCTTCAGCAACGCTGTTAGGACAAGGCATGTAGTGTTTGAACTCCATAGAGAACTGACCACGGCCTGAAGTCATCGTACGTAGTGACCCAATGTAACCAAACATTTCTGAAAGTGGCACGTCTGCTTTAATACGCACACCTGTTGCACCCGCTTCTTGACCAGAGATCATACCACGACGACGGTTAAGGTCACCGATAACGTCACCAACGTGATCATCAGGCGTAAATACGTCTACCGCCATGATTGGCTCTAGAAGTTGTGCACCCGCTTTAGGGATAGACTGACGGAATGCGCCACGTGCAGCTAATTCAAACGCAACTGCAGATGAATCCACGGCGTGGAAACCACCATCGTAAAGTTCAATTTCAACATCTAATACAGGGAAACCAGCTAGTACACCCGTTGCCATCATGCCTTCGAAACCTTTCTCGATCGCAGGGAAGAACTCTTTTGGTACGTTACCGCCAACAACTGTTGATTTGAATACAAAACCAGAACCAGGCTCTCCAGGTCTAATACGGTAATCGATTTTACCGAATTGACCAGAACCACCAGATTGTTTCTTGTGCGTGTATGAGTCTTCAACAGCTTGTGTGATAGTTTCACGGTAAGCAACCTGAGGCTCACCTACGATTAAATCAACACCGTAAGTACGTTTTAAGATATCTACTTTGATATCTAAGTGAAGCTCACCCATACCAGAAAGAATCGTTTCGCCTGAATCAATATCAGTTTCAACACGGAATGTTGGATCTTCAGCAACCATTTTACCGATAGCAATACCCATTTTCTCAGTTGAACCTTTATCTTTAGGTTTAACAGAAATTGAGATAACTGGCTCAGGGAATACCATTGCTTCTAGAATGATTGGATCTTTTGGATCACATAGTGTGTGACCTGTTTGAACATTTGTCTTCATACCAACGATAGCGATAATGTCGCCCGCTTGTGCTGAAGTTAATTCTTTACGATCATCCGCTTGCATTTCAACCATACGACCAACACGCTCAGTTTTACCTGTTGCTGCGTTCATGATGGTATCGCCTTTCTTCAGTTTACCTGAGTAGATACGTACGAAAGTCAATGCGCCAAAACGGTCATCCATGATTTTGAATGCTAGAGCTTTCAGTGTTTCGTCAGCAGATACTGTTGCAACACGACCTGTTGGTGCACCTTCTTCATCGGTAAGCGGTTGTGGATCAACTTCCATTGGGTTTGGTAAGTAATCAACAACAGCATCAAGAACAAGTTGAATACCTTTGTTTTTAAACGCAGAACCACAGTAAGTTGGGAAGAATTCCATTGTACGTGTACCTTTACGGATACAACGTTTGATCTCTTCTAGAGAAGGCTCAACACCCTCTTCTAGGTACGCTTCCATTAGGTCATCGTCTTGCTCTACGGCAGTTTCGATTAGTTTTTCACGGTATTCTTCAACCATGTCAACCATATCAGCAGGCACATCTTTAATTTCAAAGTTTTCAGGAAGACCTGTCTCATCCCAGATGTGTGCTTTACGCGTAAGTAGGTCAACAACACCACAGAATTCATCTTCGATACCGATTGGTAACACCATTACTAATGGGTTAGCAGCAAGCACTGTTTCAGTTTGCTTAACAACACGGAAGAAATCAGCACCCATACGGTCTAATTTATTTACGAAGATAATACGTGCTACTTCTGAGTCATTCGCATAACGCCAGTTAGTCTCTGATTGAGGTTCAACACCACCGCTACCACAGAATACACCGATACCACCATCTAATACTTTAAGTGAACGGTAAACTTCTACTGTAAAGTCAACGTGTCCAGGAGTATCGATAACGTTTAAACGGTGGTTGTTCCAGAAACAACTTACCGCTGCCGATTGGATAGTAATACCGCGCTCAGCTTCTTGTTCCATGAAGTCAGTAGTAGATTCGCCATCATGAACTTCACCAGTTTTATGGATAGTACCAGTAAGTTTTAGGATACGCTCTGTTGTAGTGGTTTTACCCGCATCAACGTGCGCGAAAATACCAATATTTCTGTATTTTGTTAAATCTGTCATTTTTTATACTCTGTTTAGTAAAAAATCGAAACCAATATTCCCGGCGCATTATACAATTTTTAAAGTTAAACAGAACACAGAATTAAGAATAAATATAAAATTTGTCTCTTTTTTCACCATTATTTTGATTGATTTTTAAAAAAAGGCCTTTTTTTAGCAAATTTGCGGCTATTTTTCCGTTGTCTTACCGATAAATGACAAACGGACTAAACAACGCAGCGATTAAAAATTTAAGAAACTGGGATTAAGAGCAATGCAAACAGCAGTGCAAAGACAAAACTGCTAATCGCTGTGTTTTTTAATTCTTGATTAAAAATATCGCCATCTCGACAATCTCCATTAATTGCAACAGATAACCGTAAACAACTTTTACTAAATGGGATCAATGTTAATAAAAAAAGATATTGCCATGCAGCGACATCAATTAAGGTACATAGATATAGGCATGCCAATAACTGGCAGGTAAAAAGTAAAAAAAGATGGTATATGTATGCCTTTCGTCTCCCCCACAATACAACCAGAGTTATTTTATTGGCCGCCTTATCATTAAAGACATCGCGCATATTATTAATATTAAGCACTGCCGCTGAGAGCATACCGATACTGCATGCGGGTAGCAGTAAGCCATAATGAAAGGTATGTGCGTAAAGGTAATAACTACCAATCACACCTAACAGACCAAAAAAAATAAAAACAGATAGATCCCCTAATGCACGATATCCGTAGGGTAACTTCCCCATGGTGTAGGTAATTGCCGCAGCTAACGCTAATACCCCTAATGCAAGAAACAACAGCCAACTGGTTAAGTCGTTACCTAAGGCAATAAATAAGAGACTCACACCGCTGCAAATAGTCACAACAACGGTAATCAATATTGCCCGTTTCATGCTCTTTTTACTAATAACCCCCGTTTGCATTGCCCGAGTAGGGCCAACACGAAAGTCATTATCCGCACCGCTAATTGCATCACCATAATCGTTAGCAAGATTCGATAAAATTTGTAATAACAAGGCGGTGATCAATGTAAAAGTAAAAATAACGGGATCAAAGATGTGCGCTTGGGCAGCAAGGCCTGCCGATAAAATAATAGAAGCCGCTGCCAGTGGCAAGGTACGTAACCGTAGTGCGCTTATCCAAATTACAAGCTTGTTCATTAACTTTTTCCTAATTTCTAACTATGCAGAAGCATTTAATCGCGCTACATTAACAAACCTGAATCTACAATAGCAAACTGTTATCATCAACGCATCTTGTCACGGAACACAACCTAACAAACATGATTAGTTTTATTAAACAGCAATTACACCTTTTCGCTAAGCAACATGGAGAGACACCCTGTGACAATTTAGTGATTTCATTACCTCTGTTCGATTTACTCGCATTTTTAAAAGGTCAAACATTAGCCCCATCACCCATTTACCCGAGTATCTATTGGCAAGATAGAAATCAACAACAAACGATTGTCTGTTTAGGACAAATCGAAGAGCATTATTGCGTGCCCAACGTAACAGATCCACAAGCTTGCTATTTTGGCGGTTTAGCCTTTCAACAACAAGGGGAACAGTGGCCTGATTTTCCAGCGGTTCGTTTCATTCGCCCGGCATTGGAATTTAAACAATACGCAGATAAAGTAACATTAACCTGTCACTTTAATGGGCAGAATGGCATTCACAGCACCGATGCATTAGTTACACAATTACAGACTATCGCCCCCTTAAGTAAAAATCACAGCACCATATTGTCTCGTACGGAGCGGCCCAATCAACAACAATGGGCTGATTTAGTCGAACTGGCTATTGAATACAAAGCATTACTCCCCAAGGTAGTGCTATCGCGGCAGACGGAAATAATCTGTGCAAAAAAAATTAACCATGTTGATTTATTAGCTGAATGGCAAAAGGCCAATAAAGCGAGTTTTCATTTTTCTTTTCAATTTTCACAAAAACATGCCTTTATTGGCTGCTCACCGGAACGGCTTTTTTGCCGTAATGGTAATCAACTTAATACGGAAGCGTTAGCAGGTACTATCAACCGTGGTCGTAATGAAAAAGAAGATCAATTTTTATTACAAAGCCTGTTAACGGATAAAAAAATCGACCGTGAAAACTATTTGGTACAAGAATTTATAATTGCCAATCTCAAACAACTTAAAGCGACGGTCTGCTGTGATGATGCTCGGGTGATGCAACTACAGAATGTACAGCATTTGTGTGTCCCTATTAAGGCAACCCTCGCAGCTAACACCAATGATGCAAGTCTACTCCATAAGTTGCACCCCACCCCCGCGGTTGGCGGTTCACCAAAACATCCCGCCCTACAATTCATTAACGACAATGAACCCTATATACGTGGTTGGTATGCAGGGGCCGTCGGTTATTTGAGCGCACAGAAAAGTGATTTTAGTGTCGCAATTCGTAGTGCCTTAGTAAAAGATAACAAAATTAAACTCTTTGCAGGTGCGGGGATTGTCACGGGCTCTATCGCACAACAAGAATGGCAGGAGCTCGATAATAAAATTCATACTATATTAACTATTTTATCGTCACAACAATAAGTAGAACGCGATGCAGACTCCTTGTCACCAAAACAATTCATTTCCAACGCACTTTGCCAATATTAATCAACTATGGGCAACTCTTTTTATTGAGGAGTTGGTCCGTAATGGTATTCGTGATTTTTGTATTGCACCCGGCTCTCGTTCAACACCACTTACTCTTGCCGTTGCGACCCGTAGCGATGTCAACACACATCTCCATTTTGATGAGCGAGGACTCGGCTTCCTCGCATTAGGGATCAGTCAAGCCACTAACAAACCAGTTGTAATTATCACGACATCAGGTACTGCCGTTGCCAACCTCTATCCGGCGGTGATTGAAGCGAGACAAAGTCAGCACCCTTTAATCATTCTTTCCGCTGACAGGCCGCCACATTTGCTCGATTGCGGCGCAAATCAAGCCATTGACCAGTATGCTATTTTTGCCAATTACCCGATATTTTTTAAACAACTGCCCATGGCGACATTAGAGATAACGCCCTGTTACCTATTAACAACCATTAATCAAGGCCTCGCCAAACAACAGAGTAGCCCAGCCCCCATTCACTTTAATATTGCATTTTCAGAGCCCCTTTATCCGCGCGAAGAGCTGATTAATTATCAAGATTATTTAGCCCCTTTACAACGTTGGTTAACAAACTCAATCCCCTTTACCTCTTATATGCAAGATAACGTTAGCGATAGGCTCGACACGAGAGAACACCGTTCAGGCAAAAAAGTACTGATTATTACAGGACGTTTGACCAATAAAGAACAAGCATTACAAATTGCTCAGTTTGCCAAGCTTAATCATTACCCCTTGTTTGCCGACATTCAATCGTCACTTGCAAAGCATAATCAACAGATTACCTATTATGACCTACTCTTGCTCAATCCAAGCTTTACAACAAAGTTAGCAGAAGCTGATATCATCATTCAATTTGGCGATCAAATAGTCAGCAAACGATTAGGGGAGTTTATTACACAATTCACGGGCGAATATTGGCTAATTCAAGAGGGTAACCAGTGCATCGATCCTCATCATCAACTGCAACAACGATTTAACTGCACAAGCAGCGAATGGATTAATCAGCAGAGCGCGTTAACTGCAAGTAACGTCAACTGGCTGACTAATTTAATAGAATATGATCTACAAATAACAGAAAACCATATATCACCATTGCTTAACTCCTCTGTTTTTTGCGAAATAAATATTACCCATCAACTCGGTAAACTGATCGGCAAAAATAATTCGCTCTTTATTGGTAATAGCCTGCCAATCCGTATTGCCGATATGTTTATGAGCCACGATGAAATTGATATATTCACTAATCGCGGAGCAAGCGGTATCGATGGTTTAGTCGCAACAGCTGTCGGTGTTGCGAAAAATCATGGGTGTACAACCACACTATTACTGGGTGATACTTCGTTTCTCTATGATTTGAATTCATTAGCACTGTTAAAACAGTTACACTCGCCTTTTATCATTGTTGTTATCAATAATGATGGCGGTGCTATATTTAATCTTTTACCCGTACCCGAACAACATAAACAAAGGTTTTATCAACTTCCCCATGGTTTAACCTTTGCAGACACCTGTAAACAATTCTCTATCGATTATTATCAACCAGCACATTTGCAAGAATTCCAACTCTGTTATCAAAAAGCAGTAAAGAATAGAGCATCTTTAATTGAGATTTGTGTAAAAAACGAGCAAACTAGCAAACAACTTGAACAACTCAAAGAGCAGCTTAAATATGCCACTTTTTTATAGAGTAGATGGTCAACGAAGTAACCCTACCTTGGTTTTCTTACATGGTTTTTTAGGTAATAGTGATGATTGGAATGAAACCATTACTCAGCTTAAGGAGCGATTTTATTGCATTTGCATAGACTTACCTGGTCATGGCCACTCTATCGCCACAAATGCCCCCATCGAAAATGGTTTTGCACATTGCCATCGTTTAATCAAAAAATGTTTACAAGAATTACAAGTGACGACATTTACTCTCGTCGGCTACTCCCTTGGTGGACGTATTGCACTAGATTACGCGCGCACTCAAAAAGATGCTAACTTACAGCGCCTTATTTTGGAATCCTCGCATATAGGCTTACACTCTGAAGCTGAAAAAAAAGTCCGCTATCAACACGATAAAAGTTGGGCAAAGCGCTTTGCCACGCAGCATATAGAGCAAAGTTTATATGAGTGGTATGAACAGAGTCTATTCGATAACCTATCTCCGCAGCAAAAAGACGACATCATAAATAAACGGAGCCAAAACTATGGCGTCTGTTTAGCGGGCATGCTGCTTTCGACAAGCTTAGCAAAGCAAGACCATAGCTGGGATTACCTGCAAAACAATAGTCAAACTACATCGCCATTACCTATCGACTATTGCGTGGGTAGTGAAGATAAAAAATTCATCGCACTTGCGAAACAATTAACTTCCTTTAACTGTGTTAATATTATTGAGTTCAACGGTGTCGGTCATAATATTCATCAACAGCAACCGCGACAATACGCCCAATTTATAATAGATAATATACATAAATAACTAATAACGAATAATATTCACCCTTACTTTCCACAGCTAACAGATAATAAGAGAAAATGATGCCTGAACAAGATTTTTATGCACCGATAACCTGGCAAGATAGTGGCTTAAACTTTACCGATATTCTTTACCATAAAGCCGAGGGGATTGCTAAAATCACCATTAATCGCCCACAGGTCCGTAATGCTTTTCGTCCACAAACAGTCAATGAAATGATGCAAGCGCTCAGCGATGCTCGCTACGATGAAAAAATTGGCGTGATTATATTAACAGGACAGGGCGACCTTGCCTTTTGCTCCGGTGGCGATCAAAGCGTGCGCGGTGACTCAGGTTATCGCGATGAGACTGGTGGGCATCATCTAAATGTACTTGATTTCCAACGTCAAATCCGCACTTGTCCAAAACCAGTTATTGCCATGGTAGCAGGGTATGCCGTCGGTGGTGGCCATGTTTTACATATGATGTGTGATTTAACTATCGCAGCGGATAACGCAAAATTTGGGCAAACTGGCCCCAAAGTTGGTTCTTTTGACGGTGGCTGGGGCGCTAGCTATATGGCACGTATCGTCGGACAGAAAAAAGCACGCGAAATTTGGTTTTTATGTCGTATGTATGATGCCAAAGAGGCTCTTGATATGGGCTTAGTCAATACCGTCGTGACACTCGCCGATTTAGAAAAAGAGACGATAAAATGGTGCCGCGAAATCTTGCAAAATAGCCCAATGGCATTACGCTGTTTAAAGGCAGCACTCAATGCAGATTGTGATGGGCAAGCTGGACTACAAGAACTTGCAGGTAATGCAACTATGCTATTCTATATGAGTGAAGAAGGGCAAGAAGGTCGAAATGCCTTTAATGAAAAGCGTAAACCTGACTTTACCAAGTTCCAACGTAATCCATAAGCATTAAAAGAAAGTGGCTAATTTAATCAAATTTCAATAGCCTTAAGCTATCAATTTAATTGAAATAAACGATTCGATTATTAGTGATTTTTCACGCATGCTATAAAACATAAACATATTACTTAATCAACAGAGGGAAATATCATGGTATTAGTAGGCAAATCAGCTCCTGATTTTACAGCGGCAGCAGTATTAGGTAACGGCGAAATTGTAGATAGCTTTAACTTAAAAGCTTTCGCACAGGGTAAAGAAGTTGTTATATTCTTCTATCCTCTTGATTTTACATTTGTATGTCCTTCAGAGCTAATCGCTTTCGATAAACGTTTTGGTGAATTTCAAGCACGTGGCGTTGAAGTTATCGGTATCTCAATTGATTCTCAATTTACACATAATGCATGGCGTAACACGGCTATCAATGATGGCGGTATTGGTGCTGTTCAGTACCCACTCGTTGCAGATGTTAAACATGAAATATGCCAAGCATACGATGTTGAATTAGCCGATGCAGGCGTTGCACTACGTGGTTCTTTCTTAATCGATAAAAACGGTATTGTTCGTCATCAGGTGGTTAATGATCTACCACTTGGACGTAATATTGATGAAATGTTACGTATGGTTGATGCATTACAATTCCACGAAGAGCATGGCGAAGTTTGCCCGGCACAATGGGCAAAAGACAAAGCTGGTATGGAAGCTTCTCCAGAAGGTGTGGCTAAATACTTAGCGGATCATAACGACGACCTATAATGGTTATCTATTGTTTTATTTAGCTAAAAAAGGCCTCATGCTATGAGGCCTTTTTTGTATGCTGCGAATCATTGCCCAGCTTTACTTTAATGATGAATAATAAGCCGCTATATTTGCCATATCTTCATCTGAGAGCATATCAGCTTGTGGTTTCATAATCGCAGACATCCCCCCTGACGTTGACCCGATTTATAGGCCTTTAAAGCAGATACAAGATAAGCCTCTTGTTGCCCCTTTAAATTAGGATAAATCGGCACCGCAGAGATGCCATCAGCACCATGACAAGCAGCACAAATAGCTGATTTCGCTTTCCCCAACTCAGCGTCAGCAGCAACGCAAAGCATGGGTGAAAGCAACATTATTGATGCAAGTAATCGTTTTTTCATTCGAGCTCCTTTCTCTATTTTTAACAAAAATTAACGAATGTGGTACAACGCGTTAATTTTATCCAGATTGTCAAAGTTCATTTCAAGATCCTTTAAACGGCCATCTTTCACGGAATAAACTAGACCATGCACAACTAATTCCTGCCCCCTTGCCCAAGCTTCTTGCACACAGGTGGTATGACAGACATTTTTTGCCTGTTCGATAACATTCAGCTCGGTCAATAAATCCAACCGTTGTTCATCACTCATTTCAGCCGATAACTGATCACTATGTTTAACATAAATATCTTTAATATTACGTAACCAGCCATCGATTAAATCATAGGACTGCTTTTGCATTGCGGCTTTGATCCCACCACAATCGTAATGGCCCGTAACAATAATATGTTTTACTTTTAATACATCAACGGCATATTGAATCACTGACATACAACTTAAATCAGTATGTATCACTAAGTTGGCAATATTACGGTGGACAAAAATATCGCCCGGCATCAAATCTAATAGTTGATTCGCGGGAACTCGACTATCCGAGCAACCAATCCATAAATAATCTGGGGATTGTTGATTCGCTAACTGTGAAAAAAACGTTGGGTCTTCTTCATTTATTTTTGCAGCCCATTCTTCATTTTGCTTTAATAGATCACTTAATAAGCTCATAATTCTTCTCTATATAATTTAATTATAATAAGTTAGCAGGATATTTATGCTTATACCATATCAAGAACTAAGTTCAGAGGCATTAGATAATTTAATTGAATCTTTTATTTTACGAGAAGGGACAGACTATGGTGAGTTCGAAATTTCTCTCATCGAAAAGAAGCATTCAATCTTGCAACAGCTAAAACAAGGTTGTATTGTAATACTCTATTCGCAATTGTCGAATAGTGTCACCTTAATCGATAAGGATGATTTAAAAAAACAACAATGATTAATATTAAAAAATAACGGATTATATTCACAAGCTTTTTTCACTAAATCTATTAGTTCATTTTCAAGAAAAGCCTTTGTAAAAAGATAAGTTTGTTGATGAAGATCTAATTTCTGCAGTGACAAAAGCCGATAAGTGTTATCGGACGCATCTAAAAAGAGATACAATCTCTTGGTTAGTGCCACGTCATAAATAATAACAAGAGATAGCTCATTAGCTAGTCAATACCTAATTAAAGGAATATTATGATCATTACCAAACCTCAAGCAGACCCAACATTAGAGTGGTTTTTATCACACTGCCACACACATAAATATTCAGCAAAAAGTATGCTTATACATGCTGGAGAAAAAGCAGACACTCTTTATTTTATTGTAAAGGGTTCGGTAGCCGTTGTGATCAAGGATGAAGACGGTAAAGAGATGATTTTATCATATCTAAACCAAGGTGATTTCATTGGCGAATTAGGCTTATTTGATAAAGAAGAAAACCCGATTCGTAGTGCTTCTGTAAAAGCGAAAACATCTTGTGAAGTTGCAGAGATATCCTACAAAAAATTCACTCAGCTGATCACCGTAAACCCAGAAATTTTAATGCGTTTATCTCGTCAAATGGCTAATCGTCTACAGATCACGAGCCAAAAAGTTGGCAACCTCGCTTTCTTAGATGTAACTGGACGTATCGCGAATACTTTACTTGACCTTGCTAAACAACCCGATGCCATGACTCACCCTGATGGCATGCAAATTAAAATCACACGCCAAGAAATTGGTCAAATTGTTGGTTGCTCGCGTGAAACGGTTGGTCGAATCTTAAAAATGCTCGAAGACCAAGGCTTAATTTCAGCCCACGGTAAAACCATTGTGGTATTTGGCACCCGCTAATTAAAAGTGCGCAGACCAAGCAACAAAAACCGCTTAATATAGCGGTTTTTTTATATCCTTTAATAACAATCCGCATAAGTTATGAGTGATTATTTACTTTCACAGCACAAAACTAACGCTTTCATAAAGATAAAGTACTAACAATATTTATCTAAACTGCCACAACCGTTATAATTTAATATAATCAACAAACACGACCATACTTATTTAGGCTTACTCATGAGAAAAATAATAAAACCTATTTCTAGGGAAGATAATTTCTATTACATGCTAATCAGCCTGATACTTTTACTTTTCTCTAATGCCTGCATTGAACAATTTTTTCTTGATTCTCTATTTATTCATGAATTATTTACCCTATTAACCATCACCTCTATGTCCATATCCATTTTCGGTTTACGTTCCAGCGGCATCGCGTTTAAATCGGCAATCGGGTTAATTATCACGATTATCGTAATGACAACGCTAATCACAAACTTTAGGGAAGCCGACCTCGCTATTACACAACTTGTTTTAATGTTAATATTTTTTTCCATGCAGATAAAATTAGCTATACAACAAGTACTGTTTTCCAGCGATAAAATAACAGGGAATAGTTTAGCGGGCTCAATTTGTATTTTTTTATTGTTAGGCATTATTTGGCTGCTACTCTACTCAATCACCATTGAATTAATGCCTAACTCATTCTCCGGTCTACCGCAAGATACATGGCCAGGTAATTTCTCAGGGATCATCTATTATAGCTTTGTTACCTTAACCACATTAGGCTTCGGCGATATATTACCGCTCTCTCCCACTGCACGTTTCTTAACCTATATGGAAGCCATTGTGGGTGTCTTTTACATGGCAATCTTCGTTTCTAGTTTAGTGGGTGCAGCAATGCAGCGTAAAAGCTAGACCGTATGTTTTATGAAGGGAGAGAAAAACGTTTAGAAATAATTATAACTGGGCATAACCTACTAGAATATTCAGAGTCATTTTGGATAGAGATGGTCAGTGAAGCGAATACCAATATCCTTTCACAAATTAAAAATAAACATATTAGTGCCTATTTATTATCAGAATCGAGCCTATTTGTTTGGCATAATAAAATTTTGCTCATCACCTGCGGTAACACGCATTTAGTGAAAGCGGCACAATATTTCCAAAAAAAAATCCCCAAAAAGAATATTATTTCATTACTATTTCACCGCCACCAAGCGATACAGCCAAATCGACAAAAAAGTAGTTTTGAACAAGATAGTCAACTTTTAACGGCAATCTTAATGGTATCACTCAGCACTGGCGAGGCGATTATCGAGGCGATCTATTCTATTTTACAAATAAAGAGCCTAACTCCGATTACAAACAAATCTTAATGTGTCATAACTTAACAGGTGAGTTAACGGAAAAGGCGCAATCCGGTTTACTTTCAACGGCAGAGATGGAGAGTTATCTCTCCATTAATTGCTTTTTCGACGACCTTATCATTGATCAATTTACCTTTGAACCTAAGGGCTATTCATTAAATGCGGTCTGCGCAAATGACTACTTAACTATTCACCTTACTCCTGAAAAGTTAAGTAGCTATCTAAGTGTGGAAACCAGTTTTAACAACGCTAACAGCAAGGCACTGATGGCGCATATTGTAAAACTATTCAAACCACAACAGAGTCATTTAATGTGTTTTAACTCAACAGAGCAAAGTGCGTTACAGATAAGTTTACATCCCCACTAACCCCTTCCCTGGTGTGAAGAAATAGTTAAGGATTCAATAAAAATACCGCCTGTACCCTGTCCGTTAAGGTCATTTTTTTCGACTGGTAAGTTGCTTCAGCTTGCTCATCTTGCATACTTTTCATCATCATCATCGGCTGCACATAATTATTCTGATAATTAATCGAATAGATCTGACCCAATTTAGCTCCGTAGGCGGTAGCTAACACCTCCGCTTTCATCAATGAATCCTCTATGGCCATTTGTCTAATCTTTGCTCGCCATTGCTCCGGTGAAGCTAAACTATATTCCAATGCATTGATTGACTCTATTTGAGACGATAAAACCGTATCTAAAAAGCGATTTAACCCATCGATGTTCGTTAACAGATAACTTAAATCACGTATTGCGCGTATTCCGACTAAGGTACGTTTCCTATCGTCATATTGATACTCTTCACCACTATATAGATCAGCCCTTTGTAAAAGCGCCGTATCAAATCCAGCTGCTTTTAAATTAGCCAACAAAGCCTCAACTTGTGAATCAACCTTCATTTTTGCTTCTTTGGCATCTTTTTCTAGCGCTTGGGCGCGAAACTTAATAGTCACTTGATCAGGCATAACAGCCAAGGAAGCAATACCAGTCACTGATATAGAAGGCTGATTAGGCAATGCCTCAGCGGAAGTTGAAGTGGATACAATAAAGGTTAACAAAACAATACAGTAATTAATCACTCGCATAATAAGCCTCTCATTTTCTCATGGTAATACCAATTCCGGTGAGTATGTGATCTAGATTTTGCGCAGGAAAAACAGCTTAATTCAAGGCGTAATTTGACGTAAATGGTTATTCCCTTTGCGAAAATTACAACGCAGCAGTAAGTTGTTTTAACCAGTAAAATAAATCCGCTATTTATCGGAATTGGTATAAAACGTAACAAAAAAAGCCAGCAACTAGATAAACTAGGCTGGCTCTATTAATAGTCTGTTATATTTTAATAAAGCCAACGATAATGTCGGCTCGTTAAATTATAAAACGTCGATAGCGTTAAGGTCTGCAAACGCTTTTTCAAGACGCGCAACCATAGACTCTTGACCTGCACGTAACCATACACGTGGATCATAGTATTTTTTATTCGGTGCATCTTCACCCGTTGGGTTACCGATTTGACCTTGTAAGAAATCGTGGTTTTTAGCTTCGTAACCACGGATACCATCCCAACATGCCCACTGTGTATCTGTATCGATGTTCATTTTGATAACACCGTAACCGATAGACTCTTGGATTTCAGCTTCAGATGAACCAGAACCACCGTGGAATACGAAGTTTAATGTATTCGCTGGAAGACCGTGTTTTTCAGAAACATAAGCTTGAGAATCACGTAGAATAGTTGGTGTTAACTTAACGTTACCAGGCTTGTATACACCGTGTACGTTACCGAAAGAAGCTGCGATTGTGAAGTTAGGGCTAACTTTAGAAAGTTCAGTGTACGCGTAATCAACTTCAGAAGGTTGAGTATAAAGTAGAGACTCATCCATACCTGAGTTATCAACACCGTCTTCTTCACCACCAGTACAACCTAATTCAATCTCTAATGTCATACCCATTTTAGCCATACGTGCTAGGTATTTAGAACAGATTTCGATGTTCTCTTCTAAAGACTCTTCAGAAAGATCGATCATGTGTGAAGAGAAAAGAGGTTTACCAGTTGCAGCAAAGTGCTCTTCAGATGCAGTTAGTAGCCCGTCAATCCAAGGAAGCAATTTTTTAGCTGCGTGGTCAGTATGAAGAATAACAGGTACACCATAAGCTTCAGCCATTGCGTGAACGTGCTTAGCACCTGAAACAGCACCAAGAATTGCCGCTTCTTGACCTTCAAGTTTAAGACCTTTACCTGCGTTAAATGCAGCACCGCCGTTAGAGAATTGAACAACAACAGGCGCTTTAACTTTAGCTGCTGCTTCAAGTACTGCGTTGATTGAATCAGAACCAACAACGTTTACCGCTGGAAGTGCAAATTTGTTTTCTTTTGCAACTGCAAATACTTTCTGAACATCATCACCAGTGATAACACCAGGTTTTACAACGTCTAAAATCTTAGTCATGAGATATATCCTATCTATTTTAGTTAAATTAAATACGGTTTAATTTCGCGTGATATTATACACAATTATGTGACAAAAAACACGCAATAAAAAAGCGAGATCTTATCTCGCTTTGTATAGTATATTAATCGTTTGCACGTGACTCTAACATTGCCACTGCTGGTAATATTTTACCTTCAACAAACTCAAGGAATGCGCCACCACCTGTAGAGATGTAAGAAACATCAGCAGCAATATCGAATTTATCGATAGCCGCTAACGTATCACCACCACCGGCAACAGAAAACGCAGAAGACTCTGCAATCGCTTTAGATATCCCAGCTGTACCCGCTTCGAAATTTTTGAATTCAAATACGCCAACAGGGCCATTCCAAAGAATTGTTTTTGCACCTTTAAGGATTTCAGCAAGCGCAGCAGTTGATTTAGGGCCTAAGTCGAAAATCATATCGTCATCTTGAACGTCTTCAACATTTTTTATTTCAGCTTCTGCGTTTTCATCGAATGCTTTTGCACAGGCAACATCTGTTGCTACTGGAATTGCACAAGAAACCATTAATTCTTTAGCTGTTTCAACTAAATCTGCTTCGTACAATGATTTACCAACATTGTGCCCTTGCGCTGCAATAAATGTATTTGCAATACCGCCACCAACAACAAGTTGATCGGCAATTTTCGATAAAGATTCAAGTACAGTTAGTTTAGTTGATACTTTAGAACCACCAACGATAGCCACTAGAGGACGCGCAGGTTTATCCATCGCTTTACCTAATGCTTCCAGCTCAGCCGCCAATAAGGGACCAGCACAAGCGATAGGTGCAAATTTAGCGATACCATGAGTTGATGCTTGCGCACGGTGAGCCGTACCAAATGCATCCATTACATAAACATCACAAAGTGCTGCCAGTTGCTTAGCAAGTACTTCATCGTCTTTTTTCTCGCCTTTATTAAAGCGCACGTTTTCAAGTACAACAACTTCACCCGCATTTACTTCAACACCGTTCAAGTAATCAGTTGCTAAACGAACAGGCACATCTAGCGCTTCGTTTAGGTAATCAACAACAGGCTGTAAAGTTGCAGCTGCATTTTCTTCAGCAGTACCGCCTTCAACAGGGCGACCTAAGTGAGAAGTGATCATCACTTTAGCGCCTTTTTCTAAGGCTAGTTTGATTGTTGGGATAGACGCACGGATACGTGCATCCGATGTCACTTTACCCTCTTTAATTGGCACATTAAGATCTTGACGAATAAATACGCGTTTACCAGCTAGATCCTGATCTACCATTTTTTTTACTGACATGATGTGTCCTCTTATTTAATTTTAAAACTAACAAACTGATATTTTATACCTGAATAACGATCCAGATTTTGCTATCGAACTCGTTTTAGTACAACATTCTTCCGTTGTCTTGAAATTACTCGTAGCATTATAGACGATTCTTTTTGTTACATCGATCACAATGCCCTGTAATTTACCTTCTTAATAGGGGGTTAGGGTTTGATTTATATCATTTTCTGTAACTTTATTTCAAAATCACTAAAAAATAACAACATTCCCAACCTTTTCCTACAAAAGATAACATTAACTTTTAATACTTTGTAACTCTTCTAAAGGCCATCGGGGTTTGGTTTTTATTTTTAAATCCTGTAAATGGCCAGCCTTGAGACGTTGCATGCCCGCATAGGCTATCATTGCACCATTATCTGTACAAAATTCATTACGTGGATAAAAAACCTCCCCTTGTAACGACTTCATCATCACAGCCAATTGTTCACGTAATGACTTATTGGCACTGACACCACCGGCCACAACTAATCGCTTTAGCCCCGTCTGCTTTAGGGCGCGTTTACATTTTATGGCAACAGTATCAATCACGGCATCTTGGAATGCCAATGCAATATCCGCCTGCGTTTGCGGATCACTGCCCTCTTCGGCAATGGTATTGGCGGCAAACGTTTTTAATCCACTGAAACTAAAATCAAGCCCAGGTTTGGTAGTCATTGGTCTTGGAAAGTGAAAGCGCCCTGCAACACCGTTTTCAGCCATTTTCGCCAAACGAGGTCCGCCCGGATAATCCAAACCAAGTAATTTGGCTGTTTTATCAAAGGCCTCACCTGCTGCATCGTCAATGCTTTCTCCGAGTACCGTATATTCACCAATATCATCGACCTGTACTAGTAGGGTATGTCCACCAGAAATAAGGAGAGCCAAAAAAGGAAATTCTGGACGATTATCTTCGAGCATCGGAGCTAATAAATGGCCCTCCATATGATGCACGGCAATAGCTGGTTTATTCCATGCATAGGCTAAACTTCGCCCAATACAAGTGCCAACTAACAAGGCGCCAACTAATCCAGGGCCCACTGTATAAGCAATACCATCAATATCATCTTTACTACAATCGGCATTAGCGAGCGCTTCCTTAATCAGCGGAATCGTTTTACGAACATGGTCGCGCGATGCAAGCTCAGGAACAACACCGCCATAGTCAGCATGTAATGCTACTTGGCTATATAATTGATGTGACAATAATCCTAACTGATCATCATAAATTGCGATGCCCGTCTCATCACATGAAGTTTCAATGCCTAAAATACGCATATCGCCAAGCCTCTAATGAATAAAATAACAGCTTAGTTTACCGCAAAATTATCACGAGTAACTTTTTTTTTAATAGAGAGCGTCATTTTCAATGCATAAATGCCTTTTTCTAATAATACAATTCCCCCTTTATCTTTTTTTAACTATATTTAATACAGTAATCCTTTACATTTTATAGCAAATAAGATTAAAATCTCGCACCATTTTAAAAGCACTGGTCAATATACGACCGTAACCATAAAGGTAATAGGCACATGCCAGTAATTAAACTTCGTGAAAACGAACCATTTGACGTAGCACTTCGTCGTTTTAAACGTTCTTGTGAAAAAGCAGGTATCTTAGCAGAAACTCGTAAACGTGAATTCTTTGAGAAACCAACTACAGTTCGTAAACGTGCTAAAGCTGCTGCTGTTAAACGTCACTTGAAAAAACTTTCTCGTGAAAACGCACGTCGCGTTCGCCTGTACTAATTTCTTAGTTAAAGGTTTCTGATGTCTTTAAAAGCAAGATTAAAAGAGCAACAAATACTCGCGATGCGAGCGAAGGATAAGGCACGTTTAGGCACTATCCGTATGTTGCAAGCAGCAATCAAACAAGTTGAAATTGATACGCAAGTTGAACTAAATAATGATGAAGTTATGGCTATTGTCATTAAATCAGTAAAACAGCGTAAAGATTCAATTGCTCAGTTTGAAAATGCGAATCGCGTTGATCTTGCTGATATTGAAAAAGCAGAACTTGCAATATTGCAAGAGTTTCTCCCACAACCACTAACTTCCGATGAAGTCAAAGACTTAATCAAGCAGGCTATTGCGACCTCTGGTGCAACTGGCATGCAAGATATGGGTAAGGTAATGGGGCTACTCAAAGAAGATATTCAAGGACGAGCAGATATGGGTGAAGTAAGCTCGCTTGTGAGAGCTGGCTTAGCTTAATTCTGATGCTTGTTAAATAATAGCCCTGAGTTTATTCGTAAGCTTGGGGCTTTTTTGTTTTACCACTAAACTTACCCCCTATTAATAAACAACTTAATTTAATGGTTTAATACATGGCAGGACGTATTCCTCGACAATTTATTGATGACCTTATCGCACGTACCGATATTGTTGACCTCATTGATAGCCGTGTAAAATTAAAAAAGAAAGGCAAAGACTACCGCGCTCGCTGCCCTTTCCATAACGGTAATAACGACTCCTCCTTTTCCGTTAGTGCAGATAAACAGTTTTATCACTGCTTTAATTGTGGTGCCAGTGGTAACGCACTGAGCTTTGTCATGGAATATGATGGCATTGAATTTGTCGATGCAGTAGAAACCTTAGCTGAACAACTGTCCATTGAAGTACCTCGTGAAGATATTGGCAATGGCAAAACAGTGGTCAATAATTATGTTGATCGCAAAGATCTATACCAATTGATGGCCGAGATCACCATTTTTTATCAACAGCAGCTGCGCAGTCACAAAAACAGTGAAAAAGTGATTAACTATCTAAAGGGTAGAGGATTATCCGGTGAAACCGTTAAATACTTTAAAATTGGTTACGCCCCGGATGGTTGGGATGAATTACGTAAACGTTTTGCTTTAACTGCGCAATTAGAAAAGCAACTCATTGATATCGGCATGCTTATTGCGAAAGATAAAACAGGCAGTTATGACCGCTTTCGTGATCGCTTAATGTTTCCAATACATGACCGCCGAGGACGAGTGATAGGATTTGGTGGCCGCGTTTTAGATAACCAAGAACCAAAGTACTTAAATTCACCTGAAACACCCATTTTTCACAAGGGTAAAGAACTTTATGGCTTATATCAAGTAAAGCAAACCCATAAAGAGATTCAACGTATATTGGTTGTTGAAGGCTATATGGATGTCGTTGCACTAGAGCAATTTGCGATTAATTATGCCGTTGCATCACTAGGAACTAGTACGAGTAGTGACCATATTCAAACTCTTTTTCGTCACAGCAGCGAAATTATTTGTTGCTTCGATGGAGATAAAGCGGGCAGAAATGCTGCTTGGCGGGCATTAGAAAATGCCCTACCCTATATACAAGATGGCCGAACACTGCGCTTTATGTTTCTACCTGATGGAGAAGATCCTGATAGTTTAATTCAAAAGCAAGGTAAGCAAGCCTTTGAACAGTTAATCGCTGAAGCTCTTCCGCTTTCTGATTTTCTTTTTCAACAATTATTAAGCAAAGTGGATATGAGCACATCAGACAGCAAATCAAAGCTGGCTCAGCTTGCCATTCCGCTGCTAGAGCAATTACCAGAGAGCGTCTTTAGGCAAATGATGGATGAAAAGCTCATTAATCTACTCGGTATTGAAAAAGAAGGGTTAAAAAAATTACTACCCAGGTCACAAGAGCAAAATAAAAATAAAATAAAACAAAAAGCGACACCGATGCGTTTAGCTATCTCTGTATTATTACAGCACCCTAATGTCGCATTTGATTTACCTCTGTTTCCTGAATTTCAAGAAATGAATTTACCTGGATTACCATTATTAAATTCATTACTTGAAATTTGTCGTAACAGCCCCAATATAACCACAGGTCAGTTACTCGAACATTGGCGTGATGCGCCTGAATACAAACAACTACAGACCCTAGCTATATGGGAAAATAACATTGATGACGATAATTACGAAGCATTTTTCTTAGACACATTAGAGAACTTTCTGAATCTTCATCTTCAGTATAAAATTGAATATTTAAAACAAAAAGCTAGAACAGGCAATGCATTAACCAGTGAAGAAACACAACAGCTTGCAGCACTGCTTGTAGAGCAAAAACAACATTAATGAAACTGGAAAAAATAACGAAATAGGCGTATAATCGAGCGCTTGTATTTTTTTAATTGTATCTCTCTATTTGGATGGTATCTATGGCTCAATCACCTCAGTCACAGCTCAAAGAGCTTATTATTAAAGGTAAAGAAAAAGGTTTTTTAACCTATGCAGAAGTTAATGACCATCTGCCACAAGATATTGTTGAATCAGAGCAGATTGAAGATATAGTACAAATGATCAATGACATGGGGATCCGTGTTGTTGAGACAGCCCCTGATGATGACGATCTACTATTGTCTGGTAACGAGGAACCCGATGAAGATGCCGTAGAAGCCGCAGCACAAGTGCTAGCAACGGTTGAATCAGAAATTGGACGTACAACAGATCCTGTGCGTATGTATATGCGTGAAATGGGTACGGTTGAGTTACTTACTCGCGAAGGCGAAATAGTGATCGCCAAACGTATCGAAGAGGGCATTAACGAAGTACAAACAGCGGTATCAGAATATCCTGGCACCATAACCGGCCTACTCGACAATTGGGATAGTTATCAAGCAGAAGATATGAAACTCACTGATTTGATTAGTGGTTTTGTTGATCCTAATGATGAAATATCAATGGCAGTTAGTGCGATTCATATTGGCTCTGAATTATCTGACTTAGAATTAGAAGATGAAGATGATAAAGATGACGATGATTTACTTGATGATGAGGAAGAAGAAGGTCCTAAAGGACCGTGTCCTGAAGAAGCTGCGGAAAAATTTACAGAACTTCGACATTTAAACAAAATTGTAGAAGATTCTATTGCTAAAAATGGTCGAGCACATCCTGAAACACGTAAGGCGATCAATGAGCAAGCCGAATTTTTCCAACAATTTAAACTTATTCCGAAACAATTTGATCGCATTGTTAAAGCGATTCGTTCATCCATGTATGCAGTACGTGTGCAAGAACGTTTAATTTTAAAAATCTGTGTTGAAATAAATAAAATGCCTAAAAAAGAGTTTATTACTCTATTTAAAGGCAATGAAACTAACCAATCATGGTTAGATGCTATCATTTCGAGTAATACCGATTACGGACGACGTATCGCTGAATCAAGTGAAGATTTACAGCGTTGTATCCGAAAAATGCTCTCTATCGAAGAGCAAAGCTTCCTTACCATCACCAATTTAAAAGAGATCTCTCGCAACATGAGCGTAGGTGAAGCAAAAGCTCGCCGAGCTAAAAAAGAGATGGTTGAAGCAAATTTACGTCTAGTAATTTCTATTGCTAAAAAATACACCAATCGTGGCCTACAATTCTTAGATTTAATCCAAGAAGGTAATATCGGATTGATGAAAGCGGTGGATAAATTTGAATACCGCCGTGGTTATAAATTCTCAACCTATGCAACTTGGTGGATTCGCCAAGCAATCACCCGTTCTATTGCAGACCAAGCACGCACCATTCGTATCCCAGTGCATATGATTGAAACGATTAACAAACTAAATCGTATTTCTCGTCAAATGCTACAAGAAATGGGCCGTGAACCTCAGCCGGAAGAGTTAGCTGAACGTATGATGATGCCAGAGGATAAAATACGCAAAGTACTTAAAATCGCCAAAGAGCCGATTTCAATGGAAACTCCTATCGGTGATGATGAAGATTCTCATTTAGGTGATTTTATTGAAGATACGACCATAGCGCTTCCAGTAGACTGTGCAACAATTGAAAGCCTGAAAAATGCAACGAATGAAGTGTTAGAAGGGTTAACTGCTCGTGAAGCAAAAGTATTACGTATGCGTTTCGGTATCGATATGAATACCGACCACACTCTCGAAGAAGTGGGTAAACAATTTGATGTAACACGTGAGCGTATTCGTCAAATTGAAGCCAAAGCATTACGTAAACTACGTCATCCAAGTCGTAGTGAACAGTTGCGTAGCTTCCTTGATGAATAACCGATAGATCATATTATTTTTACTAAAGTCCTGCATTCGCAGGATTTTTTTTAGTAAAAAGGAATTTTTTACAATCAATATTGAAAACTGCGCTGAAATTATAAGCAAACGCACTCTATATGCTAGACAGAGGAAATTGAAGCTTATATAATCGCATCTCAAATTTAGGCCCATAGCCTTTTATTGGTATAGGGTTAGAGCAAATGCTCTAGACAAAAATTTGGCCCCATAGCTCAGTTGGTTAGAGCATCCGACTCATAATCGGCAGGTCCCCTGTTCAAGTCAGGGTGGGGCCACCACATTCAACAAAAAAGGCGCTTTTAGCGCCTTTTTTGTTTTCCGATTCAGATTGAGCAGCGGATGATTAACGACGTTGACGACGCGTTAAACCAAACGCCAGTAAACCTAGCCCTAAAAATGCAGCAGAAAGAGGCTCAGGCACTTCCTGTGTATTAACCGAACCTAAGTTGGTAATTTTACCATCAAAATTAAAACATGCCCCACATTGCATTTTGACATCAAAAGGATCCAAAGTAAGCTCAGCACTGCCGACATAATCGCCAGCAATATAATCAAAAATAGTGCTACCACCAGCAAATTTACCACCCGCAATAAAACCTAGCGACCAAATTTCATATGCCCCAGTGACGCTTTCTTCACCAAAGATAGGGGAAATAAAATTAACACCAATACTTAATTCACCGTCACCATAGCCGACAAATGCAGCATTACCAAAGGTAAAGTTCGCTGATTCGCCATCATCAAGGGAGGCAGAACCAGAATATCCAGTATAAGAACCGATTCCGACTGCGCCAGTTGCACTAGCAGATCCCCATCAAAAGCAAAATTAATTGGCATAGCAGAGACAGATAAGGCACAACAAGCAAGTATTAAACCTAAAAGATAACTTTTCATCATAATTACTCCATATATTTTCAAGATACCGATTAGATTCTGCCATTATCAACACTCTCACCATGTCACTTTATCATGCAGAGAAACCGGTTGGATATCACATCTAGTGGATAAGATGCCGTGGTTAGTAAAGTCTAACGATACAAATAAAGCATAAACCACACCAAAAATAGGCTTATTATATTTACCCTTAAAAACAATAACTTAAATACAAACCCATAATAAGAAAAAGTAATCTGTTACATTTCTCGACACTTTTTTTTGACAAAAAAAAGATGATTTCATTTGTAATTAACAGGATTTTTACATCACGTTAACCACAAACACATAATTTATGTATGGATTTGAGATTATTTATATTGAACTATATATCCAGGTCATCATTATTATTATTTATAATATAAATAATAATAATGTAACTAATTAATAGTAAAGGGAGTTCACATATATCTATCGTTTATGAAGGTATACTTATTGAAAAAAAATGATTTGAGATGGAGTTGCATGAAAATTTTTTCATCATGTGATAAATTTTTCGACAATCGCAAGAATATGATCTTTAATAAAAAATACACTAGGGCAATATTTGAATATCACCCTAGCTATTTTAAGCTTAGGATTAGATATTTCCCTATGGTTAACAAAATCCCTATTTACCGACTCTACGACGCATTAAAACAAAGCCAACGCCCATTAGTAATAGCACTAAAGAATCTGGCGCAGGCACATCAGTCGTACCGCCACCATCGTAGTTATACGCTTGTAGATGTGAAAGACGATCACCTCCCTTACCAGGAGCTAATACATCATGAAACACCCAAGTACCAGATGTAACACCGTCTTTAAGGTCAAAGATAAACCAATTATCTGCCGTATTACCCGTACCAAATTTAAAACCAATCGCTTCAACAAATGAATCTACAGACCACGTACCAGCGTCCTCCCCATTATTATAAAAATCAGTACCAACACTCGCCCCTATATAACCAGCTGTAGTACCTCCTGCGGTTAAAAAATCATCAGTACCTGCATTTCCGTTAATATTACCGACGCCAGAAGCAACACATCCTGTCGCATAAGTATCCTCCATAGTCATGTAATTCTTAGCGGTATCTTGGCAAGTGATAAGCCCTGCATTTGCCGTAGAGGTAAGAGCCAGTAACAAAGCTCCAACTCCCCCTAGTACCATTTTTAATTTATGTCGCATAATATCCATGTCAAACTCCTCATGTATACAAAACGATAAGAAAACGTATCAATTATCGAAATTGTTTTTATACGTCATATATACTCAAGCATATATCAAACCAAATATATAACCCTCATTTATCAGCAAGTTACAATACCACAAATTAAGTGTGTAAGAAAAACCAACATGTTTTCTACGCTAATAGCTAACATTTTTTATCATAGAGATTTTATAACAAAGCTGATTGATATGAATTTCTAGGAAGTAGAAAACGGGCAAGACAACCCGTTTTCTCTTTTTAATTGTATTACTTTTATGTTTTAATCATCTAAGCTAATTACTGACACACCGCTTGCAGATTCATTGTCATCAATAGCCACTAATGTATAGATACTGTTTGCACTTAACTCTAGCATCACAGGGCCAATAGCAATGGTGTTCATATCTTCGGCAGGGGTCACCATGATATAGACTTCTCCTGGTGTTACATCTAATAAACCGCTATCACCTTTATAGGGTATATCTTTTAAAACCACATCATCTGCACTTGGTGTACTGTCTGAACTGAGGTAAATGTCTACATTACCTGCCAATGTAGAAGCATGAAAAGCACGCAATTTAGCCGCAGTCGCTATACGACGAGTATTGTCTTCAAGAACATATAATTGTTCATTTTCAGCACCATCGGCAAGATTACCTATCGCAACAGCCGTATAATTATTTCCTGCAGATAGCGTAGCATTAAGGGTTAAGGCATCAACCACGGCAACGGGATCACTGCCATTGACAGCCACGTTGAAGGTATAATCTCCTGCGGCTACAGCGATATAATCAGTAAATGCTTTAAATCCTAAGTCATACAAGGGACTTTCCATCGTTGGCGCAGTACCGTTAACCCAAACATCGACATCCGGAGCATCAGAAATAGCATGCACCACACGAATATCTGCACCATTATTGATATCGTTGACCACTAGCGAAGCATCCCCAGTATCAACTAGCAAACTAACAGGAGATGAACCAGCACCAGTATTCGTTGTCGCAACAGCAACCCAATCTCCACCAGCGGGGACTGATACCATACCGGAATCAAAATAGATCACAGATGGATCGTTGGCATCGGTAATACGGATTTGATAATCACCAGCTGGTACTTCGACAGCTTCCGTAGCAGCTAAATATTCAACATTATCAGCAAAGGGGATCGCATCAGTTAAATCATCATTATAAGCAGTGATGAATATATCAACCATTGGCGCATCAGGCGCAGCGTGAATTGCCTGAACACGTGCACCAGATGGGCTAAGTTGTTCACGAGCAACAATTTTTGGTGCAAATGCTTTTTCATCCCCCGTTCCTATAAGCGCAGCTTTACCTAAAGCGATAACGTTATATTCACTATCAGCCATCAAATCTAGGGTTGTTTCGGGTAATACGGTGAGTGTGGAGCCATCAGGTAAAATCGCATCTATTTGTACGCTATGTACGCCTTCTGATACAAACAAGGCACCGGAACTTTGCTGGTAGTCAACGCCAGTTAAAGCAGGCTTACCATCTAACCAAACATTCACTAATGGAGCATCCGGTGAGGCGTGATAAACTCTTAAGGAGGTGGTTGATTGGCTATCAACACTCGAAGAGCCTCCTCCCCCACCACAAGCAACTAATAAAGTTGAAACGAAAGAGACGAATAACATATTTTTAAAGTTTTTGATGTATTTCATTTTTTATACCCTCTTGTTTACGTGTTTTAATCATTACGAGGAGGGTGAAAAAAAGATCACTATTGATAAAAAGAAAATTCAAAACAGGTTCGTAAATATCACCAACGATATGATTGAATTGGTGATATTTACGTGAAATTATTTTTTGTCTAGTTTTATACGCGCAACTAATAATGCAATAAATTTATTCGCCGTTAATCCATGAGCAACAATACTTAAAATAACAGTACAGGCTACCGTCATCGCTAAGGTTTTACCGCCGGGAAGCTGCTCTTGAAGTACAATTAATGCAAAGACAATACTGGCTAAACCTCGCGGACCAAACCAACCAATGAAGAGCTTCTCATCAGTACGTAGTTTTTGCCCTGTTAGCACAACAAAGACTGGCAACATTCGAATCACCGTTAAGCTTAATATTGAATAAAAGATAATATGCCAACTAAATAACTCAATTGACTGTCCAACCACCAACGCCCCAAATACAACCCATGTTATCAGGGCTAAGGTATCTCCTGTCCCCTCTGCAGCCACTAAAAGTTTATGTTTATGTGCTTTCGCAATCGCACCAAACAGTAATCCACCAACGAAGCTCGCAATAAAGCCACTACCACCTAACCACTGAGCAACACTAAAACAAGCTAGTGCCATCGTCACAACGGGCAACTGCTGCCAGCTTTCAGTTACCCAGTTTCGCTGCGTACAAAAGTGCAGTAAATGATAACCACAAAAGGTAAGCCCAACACCAACAACGACACCAATGCCAATCTCTTCAGCAACTAATGTCAACGCTAACAGGCTGGTATTTTCTTGACTTGCATCTCCTGCTATTAGGGCAATAATAATAAACAGGATGGGGACACAAATGCCATCATTTAATCCACTCTCAACATTCAATCCTTCACGGATATTAGCTGGTACATTTTCATTGGTTACAACCGCTTTACCTAATGCTGCATCGGTAGGAGCAAGCATGGTTGCAAGCAACGCAATTTCGAATAACGTCAACTGGTCAAAGAGTAAAATACCAAAGGCATAGCCGAGCAAGATAGTTAACGGTAAGCCAATTAACAATAAACGCCCCGGAATACCAATATTACGCTTTAATACTGCTAGATTGGCATTAGCTGCATCAGCGAATAATAGAATAGCCAGTGTCAATTCAGCCAGTGTACGTAACATTTCAATTTCCATACGCCCAGCAATCACCGCAAAACCCAGTGGACCAAATATCAGCCCAAATGCAGTAAAAACAATCGCACCACTGGTTGGCGTTTTCTCAAGTCCCCCGCTTGCTATGCTATAAAAAAACACAAAAAGCGCTAAAACAGATAAAGAAGCATACATAATAATCCCTTATTTAATAATGACATTTAGGCTGTTTTTACAACCAATTAGTACGATACTTATTAGTTAAGATAACTCCCTAAGTCATAATATTAATATTGCTGTAATGGAGCCTAACGTGAACGAATTTGCTGATGCAAAACAAATTTCACTTCTCAGTATAGCACTTGCTGTCGACCTATTAATCGATGTTGAATACGGCGTGAAGCGCAAGAAGTCACCCATTTAGTTAATCCATTAGCGTTACAATCAACACTTATCTTTGCTGTATTTTTAGTATTACCGATGTTGCCGCGATCGTAGCAGGCAATAACATGGCCTTGAAAGTTCTCCTGCCACTATCAATGACCGCTAGTACTGGCTTAATAGTGATTTGGTTGGTCCATTTTTTTTAGTTCAAAATAGCTGCCCATATATTTCTTAACAAAATGATCTATATCAGCGTTTTGCTGTGCGCTAAGGTCAATCCTCTCCTAACATTGAAGTGTGGCATTTATTGTTGTTTAGGAGGTTGTTGTGCATTTCTCTGAAATCAAAAAAAATCCCTTACAGGCAAGCGATCATAATCTTGTATCCTATGATGACACTTACCAACACTTTAATTGGCAAATAGCAGACGCACGACTTAGCGGTCATGATAAAAAGTTAAATATCGCCTTTGAAGCGGTGGATCGTCACGTTGACGAAGGTTTCGGCGAGCAAGTTGCTATCCGTTGGCTAAGCAAGCAAGGCGAACAAACAAACATTAGCTATGCACACTTAAAGGCGCAAAGTAACCGCTTTGCGAATATTTTACAGGATCTTGGTGTGCAACCGAGTGAGACTGTATTTGCCCTCTCTACACGCGTCCCGCAACTGTACATCGCATTACTTGGAACGCTTAAATTTGCCGCCGTTTTTTCACCATTGTTTTCTGCATTTGGCCCCGAGCCCATACGCTCACGTATGGAAATTGGTGATGCACGTGTTCTGGTCACTAGCGAAGCACTTTATCGAAAAAAAGTGCAAGCATGGCGCAACGAGCTAACACAATTAAAATGGGTGTTGTTATACAATGTGAGCGTTGAATTACCTGAAGGTTGTTACGATCTGGATAAGTTACTAACACAAAGTAGCGCAGAATTTACTACTCGTTTCTGCGATCCTGAACAGCTCGCGCTATTGCATTTCACCTCTGGTACAACGGGCAAGCCCAAGGGAGCCATGCATGTTCATAGGGCGGTCATTTACCATAGTATTTCTGGTTTTTATGCACTCGACCTTCGCCCTGGCGACTGTTATTGGTGCACCGCCGATCCAGGCTGGGTGACGGGCACTTCCTATGGTGTCATTTCGCCACTGTGCAATCGTGTCACCTTGATCATTGATGAAGCGGAATTCGATGCGCGTCACTGGTATCAATTACTGAGTGAGCAAAAAGTGAATATTTGGTATACCGCACCAACGGCTATCCGGATGTTAATGAAAGCGGGTGATGAGCTTGCCAAGGAATATGATCTTAGCGCCTTACGTTTTATCGCCAGCGTGGGTGAACCCCTTAACCCTGAGGCGGTGATATGGGGAGAAAAAGTATTCGCCATGCCCTTCCATGACAACTGGTGGCAAAGTGAAACCGGTGGCATTATGATCGCTAACTTTGCAACAACCGCTGTTCGCCCTGGCTCCATGGGTCGCCCGCTTCCGGGGATCGACGTCGCGATTATGGTCAAAAATAGCGACGAAATAACCACACCATCACAGCAAGCCAATCAAATTGGCGAACTTGCGCTAAAACGCGGTTGGCCATCGATGTTTCGTGGTTATCTACATGAAGAAGCGCGTTATCAAAAATGTTTTGTTGGTGATTGGTACTTAACCGGTGACCTTGCTTACCGCGATGCGGATGGATATTACTGGTTTGTTGGGCGAGCCGATGATGTGATTAAAAGCTCGGGTCATTTAATTGGCCCCTTTGAGGTTGAAAGTGTCCTAATGGAGCAACCTGCCGTTGCCGAAGTGGCTGTGATTGGTCTGCCCGATGAGATAGCTGGAGAAGTTGTTAAAGCCTTTGTCGCCTTAAAACCCAATTACGAAGGCGATCAGGCATTGCGCAAAACATTACTCGCCCATGCGCGCAAAAGACTCGGCCCAGCCGTTGCCCCAAGGGAAATTGTATTTCGTCAGAACTTACCAAAAACACGCAGTGGCAAAATCATGCGACGACTCTTAAAGGCTCGCGAATTAGGCTTACCTGAGGGTGATATATCCACACTTGAGAGCGATGAATCCTAAATATTAAGGCTCGGGAGAAGATATTATGGGTAATGATAAAATACATCTGAATCGTCAACATTTACATTATTTACTCAAGCAAATGTTGCGTATCCGTCGTTTTGAAGAGCGTTGTGTCACCTTGTATAGCGAAGAAAAAATTCGTGGTTTTTTACATTTATATAATGGTGAAGAAGCGATTGCAGTCGGCGTCATGCAAGCATTAAATCAGGACGATGCGGTATTGGCAACCTATAGGGAACATGGTCATGCATTAGCGCGAGGTTTGTCAATGACGTCAATAATGGCTGAAATGTTTGGCAAACAGAGTGGCTGTAGCGGTGGTCGCGGAGGTTCGATGCATCTCTTTGACGACAAGCTACGATTTTTTGGTGGCAATGCCATTGTCGCGGGGGCGTTACCGCTCGCGGTTGGATTAGCGCTCGCGGACAAAATGCAACAACGTCAATTAGTGACCTGCTGTATTTTTGGCGAAGGAGCCGTTGCCGAGGGTGAATTTCATGAAAGTCTCAATCTCGCAAAATTATGGCAATTACCTATCCTATTTATTTGCGAAAATAATCTCTATGCCATGGGCACGGCCTTAGAGATAGAAGAATCCAACCAAAAAATCCATTTAAAAGCAGCGAGCTATGGAATGACTTCACAGGTCATCAACGGCATGAATGTCATTGATGTGGAAGCCGCTGCAAAACTCGCATGTAGCGCAATTCGTCAAGGTGACGGCCCACATTTTATCGAGTGCCGTACCTATCGTTTCCGTGGACACTCCATGTTTGATACACAACTTTATCGCCAGAATAGTGAAATAGAAGCGTGGAAACTAAAAGGGCCAATCGTGCAGTTAACACACTGGTTGACTGAAAATAAACAGCTCACTAACACAGAGCTACAAGCAATCGAACAAGACGTGGATGCTGAGATAGAAGAAGCCGTGCAGACAGCAGACAAAGCGTCGGTCGAACCCGTTGCAGATATATTTAAACACCTATACGCGGAGGCTCCCCATGAGTGAGGTAACATTCAGAGAGGCATTTAAAGCCGCGATTGTAGAAGCATTGAATGATGACCCGCGTGTTTTCTTGATGGGTGAAGATGTCGGCCACTATGGTGGCTGCTATGCTGTTTCCAAGGGTTTAATTGATCAATTCGGCACACAGCGAATCATCGACACTCCCCTTTCTGAGTCAGGATTTGTCGGTGCAGGTATTGGTGCCGCGATGGGAGGGATGCTGCCGATTGTTGAGGTAATGACCGTTAATTTTAGTCTTCTTGCTTTAGATCAAATCATTAATAATGCAGCGACGCTGCGACACATGTCGGCAGGACAAATTGCCGTACCACTGGTGATTCGTATGGCATGCGGTGCAGGTAAGCAATTAGCAGCGCAACACTCACATAGCTTCGAAGGTTTTTATGCCCATGTCCCGGGGTTAAAAGTACTCTACCCCGGTACGATAGCGGATGCGCGCTACATGTTAAAAATGGCACTGGCAGATCCCAATCCAGTCATCATTTTTGAACATGTCATGCTCTATAACCAAAGCGCAGAATTAGCAGAGAACCAATGATATCGCACCGATGGAAAAAGCGGTGATCCGCAAAACGGGCAGTGATTTATCCATTATCACTTGGGGTGGCTGTTTATATAAAGCGGTGGCGGCTGCGGAGCAACTTCAGGAGCAAGGATTTTCCATTGAAGTGGTCGATTTACGTTGCTTACGCCCATTGGATAGAGAGACCATTATTGACTCCGTGCAACGCACCCATAAAGCACTGATCGTTGATGAGTCGTGGAAAAGTGTCGGCATGTCCGCAGAGATAAGTGCAACTATTGCAGAGCAAGCATTTTGGTATTTAGATGCGCCGATACGCCGAGTCTGCTCGATAGAAGTGCCTTTTCCCTATGCTGGGCATTTAGAGCAAGCCTGCATTCCACAAATAGAGCAAATAGTGGCAGTGGCACTAGAAATGTTAACCACAGCAATTCCATCTGAACAGGTGACACTATGAATGGGGCGCGACATGATTTAAAAATGCCCTCCTTCGGTGCGGATATGGCAAAAGGCACACTTGTGGAGTGGCAGGTAAAAAAAGGCGATATCATAAAACGGGGAGATGTCATTGCCGTTATTGAAACGCATAAAGGCGCAATCGATTTAGATGTTTTTGAGGATGCCATCGTTGAAGAATTACTTATCAAGGAAGGACAGCAAGTCACCGTCGGCACAGCTATCGCTACCCTACGCACGATGAACGACTCATTAGAGACGCCTAGTCGGCAACAACACATAGATGAACACAGCAATAAAACAGAGCCCGCCGAGAAAGTACAGATAAACAACACGTTGACTGAAACGCATCAACCAAAAGCGGCCCTTGACTCTGACTTTATATTAGCCAGCCCTGCTGCACGTGCATTAGCGGCACAACAGCAATTATCTTTATCACGCTTAGCGGCTGAAAATAGCCAACCATTGACACTGACGATGGTTAAAAAAGCAATAACCAAAACAGAGGAGGCTGAGCCCCCCATCCAAGAAAAATCAGCTCAGCGTAAAAGTGGTTTTGACAAAAACGCAATGCGCCAAGCCATTAGTGATACGGTCACACGGTCAAAACAACAAATACCCCACTACTATTTAAGCCAACGTTTAGATATCAGCGCATTACAATCCTATCTACAAAACTATAATGCGCAAATATCCGTGGAATCACGTCTGCTACTTAATGCCCCACTACTCTGCGCCATTGCACGTACATTAAAAACAAACCCACAACTTAATGGGATATATCAGGATCAGCAATTTATCCCCAGTGATAGCATTAATTTAGCCAATGCGATTAATTTAAGAGGCGGAGGATTAGTGATGCCCGTGATCCGTGATGCGCAATCGCTGTCAGCAGCAGCGATGATGCAACAACTCAAGGAGCAAGTTGCACGAGCCCGAACAGAGAGCCTACGGGCATCAGAAATGAGCAATGGCAGCTGTACGGTTACCAGTATTGGCGATCGCGGTGCTGAACAGATGTTTGCCGTGATTTATCCACCGCAGGTGGCGATAATAGCTCTAGGAGCCCCCCACCAAGAAGCATTGGTGATTGATGACAACATACAAATTCGCTCCATCATAAATGCCACTATTGCGGCAGATCATCGCGTCAGTGATGGGCAAGTCGGCGCTCGTTTCCTATATCAGCTAAATCAACTATTACAACAACCCGAACAACTGTGGCAAGAATAGGTTCAACAAGGAGTAGGTTATGAATAAAATTGAATTAAAAAATTTAATTATTACAGAGCTCGGTAATATTGCACCCGAAATAGAGCCAGAGGAGATACCAGAAGATCAAGATCTACGTGAAGCGATTGAGCTTGATTCCATGGATTTTCTAAATTTGGTGATTGCTGTATCCAAACAAACCAAGGTAGCCATCCCAGAAGCCGATTATCCATTGGTAGTAACCCTTAATGGTATGGTAAATTACCTTATCGACAAGCAACAATAATCAATAAAATGACATTTCATTTAGCGTCGCTCGCAACTTGCACATCCTCTACAGGATGAACGACTGCTTGCATCCAAACGTCCGCGCTGAATTTTACAATAGGCATTTTTTAACGCACGTCGCCCCGAAAACCAATCATCTGCCTTACCGAGTAATAAATTCCCCTTGAAACGTTTAGCTAACTCGACACCATATTGATCAATGAATGAACGATCAAAGCTTATCTCAAAATAAATTAATGCATCCTCTATTCTTGTAAAGCCCTCAACTATATTTTGTAAATTATTTTTTTGATAACTTTGAACCATGTGGCGAACCTCACAGAATTAAAATGGCTATTAGTAGGATAATGCGACCTTTATCGCCATTGATTTATATTTCACAAATAAATGACTCAACATACCGCGTAGATGATCTATTTTACTGTGAATTTTAATGCGCTTAAACTTTTATTGAATTAACAAGAGAGTCGTAATGAAAAATACAAAGCTAACCATTTATTTTTTATTGCTACTTTTTATTCATTTACCCTCCAGTAGCACTGCTGATGAAATAACTATCGTTGCAGACCAATGGTACCCCTATAATGGGGATGAAAAATCACCGGGTTATGGGATCGAAATTGCCAAACATATCTTTCAAGCCGCAGGGCACAAAATAATTTATAAAATAATGCCTTGGAATAGAGCCATCAAAAAAACGCGCGAAGGGAAATTTAACGCCATTATTGGCGCAATGAAAGAAGAAGCGCCTGACTTTATTTTTCCAGAAGAGGAATTTGGCATTTCTGAAGAGATGTTCTTTGCCAAAAAAGGCAGTACTTGGCGATATAATGGCATTAAATCATTACAAGGGATTAACATTGGTCTAATAAAAGATTACTCCTATGGTAATGAGTTAGAAGATTTTTTTGCCGACAATCCCGATAAGACGCAATACGCTCAAGTCACCAAACCACTTGAAATGAATATAAAAAAATTACTCTATGGCAGAGTTGACGTGATTATCGAAGATCCCGTTGTACTAGCGCAAACTAGCATGCAAATGGGTCTTTCTGAGCAACTTATTAAAGTGGGAAAAACCACACAAGCCGATAAAGTCTACGTTAGCTTTTCACCCAACATAGCGAAATCAAAGGAATATGCCGAAATCTACACAGAGGGAATTCGCAAATTGCAAGCGTCAGGTGAATTAGAAAAAATTCTCGCCAAATATCATTTAACATATTGGAAATGATCCCATTAAGTCACTTTTTCACTTGAAAGGGTGATCTACTGCCAAAATGTTCGATGCTGACGACAAATTAATACGCCCCATGTTTCCGACTTGGTTTATGCTTAATTAAGCAGATAAGACATGGAGGCATCTTCTGAATACAGAAACAACAAGCTCATCCCTTAAACAGCGTAAACACAAACGCGGAATACTTTACGCAACTATTCTGCTTACTTTCCTGCTTCTCGTTTTATGCTTTATTTACCTAAAACTGCATAGTGAACTACACCATAAACGTCAAACAGAACAATTCTCAGAACTTTTTGGCATGCAAAGCAAAATTATTAGCGAGCTAAACTCTGTCGGGGTAAATCTTAGCTACTACGCACATAATGAGTTTACAATTGCGACACTTTCATCACAAGACAAAACCGCTCAAGCCTATCTTACCTCGCTCATGTACCAAATAAGCACATTGCAAAAACGCTATGAGCAGATCCGTTTATTGGACGCATTCGGAAATGAGGTTATTAGGATAAATAAATCGCCTAACTCACCACCACAAATTACCCCGACAGCCAATTTGCAGAATAAGGCTAATCGTTATTACTTCCAAGAATCAAAGATTCTGAAACAGCAGCAGCTATATACCTCGCCATTTGATCTTAATATTGAAGCAGGAAAGATTGAAAGACCCCTCAAGCCTATGATTCGTTTTGCCACACCTATCCATAACAAAGAAGATCAATTACTTGGCGTTGCTGTTATCAACTATAACGGCAGTCAAATTCAAGCGCTGCTTGAGAAGCTTAATATACACCAAGGAGATCAAATCCTGCTGCTAAATGAAAATGGCTATTATTTAAAAGCTAATCAACCTGATACAGAGTGGGGATTTATGATCCCAGAAAGAGCAAATTTTCAATTCTCTCAGCAATACCCACAACTCTGGAGAGAGATGCAAAATAGTAAAAGCGGTGAAATTACTACAGAGAAGGGAGAATATTATTTTAGTCGTTTCGAACTTTCACCTTCCCACCCCTTTGAAAGCATCAATCAAAATCATGTCACACTAGTCATGTATGTGCCAAGTACAATAATTCATAATGATACAGGGCCTCTCATAACAGGCTTATTAATTGCTTTTGTATTTTTAGCGCCGATGCTTACTTTTTTAGGCTGGGTATTAGCAAGCTACCAAATCAGTCAAGCCAATCTGTACAAACAGTTAGAGCATGAAGCCCGATTTGATGCATTAACCGGACTTTTGAATCGCAAAGCGATAAGTGATCGTCTACAGGAAAGTATCAACCTGAATAGGCGCAGGAAATCACCTTTATCGGTTGGATTTATTGATGTTAACGACCTTAAAAAAATGAATGACCAACAGGGGCATGCAGCAGGAGATCATCTAATTCAAGGTGCTGCCAAAGTCATTACTAATGTCATTCGCTCAACAGATTTAGCTGGTCGATTAGGTGGAGATGAATTCCTTATTGTATTTATCGATTGTACTGAAGAGAGCGCCAATATTATTATGAACCGTATTGAGTCAGAATTTAATTCATTAGGAATGCTGACAATGGGTAAGCCATGGAGTCTAAGTTATGGTTGTACAGAGCTTACAAATGATAACGAAAACGCTGCAGATATGATTAAACGAGCCGATAATAAAATGTATGAACATAAAATAAGGTATAAAACAAAAAAGAGAGCATAATTGCTCCCTTTTGTTTATCGCGATAACACTAGGGTAATATACGAGACATCACTTTATCTTTTATTATTAACTGATGGTATAAAGCGGCTGCAATATGACCGACAATAACAATTAGGATGATGCTTTCCATCACATCACCATGGGTTGCTTTACCCAAGTTAAATAACCACTCACTTTTATCAACTAGCGAAGGCATCGTCTCCCCAGCAATCGTCAATGATCGTCCCCCCTTACCAGCAAAACGAATATAACCACTGATTGGCACTAATAAAGTAATTAAATATAGCGAAATATGCGCACCGTGGAGTAACAGTTGCATTACCCCTTTTTCATAGACAGCTGCAGGAGCTTTACTGTTCATCTTAACGGCAAGACGAATAATTGTTAACACAAAAACCATGATCCCAAACCAAGAATGCAAGTTAAGCCAAAGTACTCGGATTTCAGTCCCTTTATCCGAAATTGAGCGAAGGTAGTCGCTTAAAAATAGCAGTGCAAATAGCAGTGCAATAATCCAATGTGTTGCGATAATAATTTTATTGTATTTCATAAAGCCCCTAAGATAATTAAATTTCCATTATTTAAACAAAAACTCGGATCGTAAGCGTTGATCTAAATAATACATGCTACAAATAGCATTTAATAAATTGCATGAAAAAGTGTTTCACTTCATACAATCTATCATTCCTTAATGAACAGCAATCATGGCTTGATATGATGAGATAAATATCAATATAACAACTAAAAAGAAGTGCCAAGGATGTTGAAAATATTCCAAGATTTGCGGGAATTACCCAAGGAAGAACAGAAGAGAAGCAATATTCGTAATATCATCGCTGGCTTCATCTTAATTATAACGCTCTTAATTATAATGGGTTTTACAACATTGGGTGGTGTTAATACCTTTTTTGAAACATTACGCCATTATTCAGAAACCGGGGAACTATTAATATCATTAGATAGAGCGAGACTCTATGAGCAAACATTCGAGAAAGAGAATAGTTTAAATAGCGCAGATAAAGCGCAACAAAGTATCGACCAATCAATCAAACTTGCCAACACATGGAACACCAACAAAAACCCACCATAATGCAGTTACTACAGGCTTATAATAAACATTTCAATTCATTGGCTTTACTGAGTATTAAGCGTAATAAAAAAACGCAAGAAATGGTAAAAAAAGCGACCAAAGCTTCAGCGAGCAGCGATCAGCTGCAAGTTTTACAATCAAAATACATTAATTTAGATCGATTAGAGGTGAGTAACCTGCGAAAAGCCGTTTTTTTAGACTTAAATAACATTACACAATTATCTTCGATATCTTCATTACTGCAAAATTTAAACTATAGCATCATCAATTTTAATTCAGATAATCATAATCAATCATTTAAAAAAATGCTTTTTGAAAAAATCCTAGAAGATATCGATAATATCTCGCAACACATACAACGCAGCATTGATAAACTCCATTACAACGAACCACTTTTACTAAAAATGTTGCTGTCATCGGTACAGATAAAAACGCAATTAACTGAGCCAAATAGCCCACTAAAAACGGTGATAGAGTTATTGCATGAAACGACAGATGACAGCCTAAAGGCCATTGCCATTGCCAAAAAATGGCTTGAAATAAACCAAGAAAATCTCGAATCCAGAATGGATATTATTGATAAGAGAATTGAATTACTTGAACTGGTCAATACCTTAACAAATAATATCGATGATGCCAGACAATGGGATAGAGACTTTTTATCCTCAATATCAGAAAAAAATAAAAATCTATTTAAAAAAAGAACACTTGCCACACTCAATAACGCCATTGATATCAGTAAAAAAATAGAAAATAAATTATTAGAAGCAGAAGAGGTGCTAATTTTTGATGAAGTATCATCCGATATAAAACAGTACTTTCTCGCCTTTCAAGCGCTTACCAATATTGTTCAAGAATTAAAAAATGCAGCACACAACACCAAAGTCGCAGCACAGGATGCAGATCGATTATTGCTACAGGTAAGGAGCGAAGCTTTTAATGATTTTAATAAGATAAAAGACACTTATACTTACATAAGCATACTATTATTCATTTTTTTCACTCTGCTTATATTTTTAGGGGTGCTTATATATCAATCTATATCGCACCTAATTTCACTAACAAAAATATCCATCGTAGCAAAAAATGATGCCATCAAGGCGAATAAAGTCAAATCTCAATTCCTTGCGAACATGAGTCATGAAATAAGAACACCAATGAATGCGATATTAGGAATGACTAAATTAACACTTAATACGGATTTACAAGAAAAACAAAAAAAATACATTACCCATATCTATAATTCTGCACATAATTTATTGTATATCATCAATGATATTCTAAGCCTTGCAAAGATAAATTCCGGAAAATTTGCCATTGAGCCCATTAACTTTTCATTAATGGAACTGCTTGATGAAGTGGCTAATATCATGCGTATTAGTGCAGAAGAAAAAGGCATTCAATTTCAATGCACCTATTCTCCTAATTTACCGGCCTATATCCAAGGCAATCCAAACAGAATAAATCAAGTGCTGATTAATATTGTCGGCAATGCAATAAAATTTACCACTAAAGGTTCGGTAAACCTAGAGGTTTCCCATCGCGTACTTGAAGATAAACAGCTCAAACTACTTTTTTGCATCACTGACACCGGGATTGGCATCGCCGCCACAGACCTTGAGCGGCTTTTTAACCCCTTTAGTCAAGTCGATGAATCAACAAGTCGAGTTTATGGTGGAACAGGATTAGGATTAACAATAAGTAAACAACTTATCTCCTTAATGGGCGGTGAGATTAAAGTCAGTAGTACTGTCAACATCGGGAGCACCTTTGAATTTGAAATTCCAGTACTGCAAGTAGATTGTGCTCAAGTAAACGAGAATGATGTCGCTATTATCGTCCCAACAGACCTTGCTCCATTAAAAAACAAATCTATATTACTTGTTGAAGACAACCAAATAAACCAAGAATTAGTCGAAGAGTTATTAAGAGGCAAACTAGATTTATCAATCTGTAACAATGGTCAAGAGGCATTAGCTGAAATAAAAAACAGACAATATGATGGTATATTAATGGACTGTCAGATGCCCGTAATGGATGGCTACACAGCGACCCAAATCATTAGAGAAGAACTCAATAACAATATCCCTATTGTAGCAATGACCGCCAATATTACGGAAAAGGATAAAGAAAGAGCCCTCGCCTGCGGTATGAACGATATAATCGGTAAGCCTATTGATGTAGAAAGCATGTTTAAAAAAATGCTTAAGTGGTTTGCAAACAAAGAAGTCTCTGAAATATCACTCTCACCAGTGTCATATATAGATAATAACGAGCTCGATGAATTTATCATTGCACTTTCTCGTATAGGTGTGGATATTGAGACCGGTTTAAATATCGCCAATCACAATCAAAATCTCTACATAAGCCTAATCAACTCATTTAGCACAGAATATAAAACATGCCATTATCAAGACAAACAAGCCTTCGTGCATAAGCTTAAGGGTGTTTCCAGTAATTTAGGATTAGAGAGCATATTCAACCGTTGTAAAAGCTACGAGTTGTCACCCACCAACCACGATTTTGCCGTCGTCATCGATGAGATAAAAAACATTATACATAGCATTGATAACATCAAAGCCGTACCGATTGAACAGGCAAAGAATGAACTTATGCCGTGCAGTGATAAATTGATTGGCCATATTCTCATTGTTGAGGATGATGCGATTAATCAACTTTTATTACAAAAAATAGTCAATGATATGGGTGTAACAGCTGATATAGCCAATGACGGGATCGAGGCATTAGAAAGAATAGAACAGAGTAAAACAGCCTATGACCTTATTATGACCGATTTTTATATGCCCAATATGGATGGCCCTGCGCTAGCTCAAAAACTACGCAACAACATCAGCCAATATGGGTATCTAAATATTATCGGCGTCACGGGGGAAGAGGCACACATTAACAATAAAAATGAAAATATGGATATCGTGATTAGCAAACCATTTAATCGACAGGAAATTCAGACCGCTTTAAGTAAATTTTTAATTGCCTCAGAAACAACTGAAAGCAATGACGGATTAATTTCTGTTTTTACAAATTATACAACAGAAGAAAAAGTCAAAGCGTTCAACCTTATTATTGAGTCAATGAGTCAAGATATAGCAGAGCTTCGCAAAACGGATTGCGACATAAAAAATATCGCCCATAAAATAAAAGGCAGCACCAGTATGCTAGGCGTTAGCAGTGTCGCTAAACTTGCGCAGCTACTTCAAAATGAAATTGATGACGAGATGATAAAAGAGAAAAAACAGCGTTTAATACAAGAAATGGTTAAAGTGATTGATGATGTAACCCTTCTCTTAGAAGAGCTAATGGATCAATAGCCAATACTCCCCCCTGTAGGGTAAGAAAAACAGCAGCGATTACGTTGTAGAAGCAATCTCTGTATCATTATTCGATGTTCGACTAGAGGCTAAATCTTCCGCAAGCCTGTAATTGGAATGAATACCCAATTGAGTTAACTCGTTATTATTATATAACTCTTTACATATATGGTAACAATCTTTTAGCAATAGGCGAATATCTCGTCCTGTATAATTAGAGGGCCAATTCACTGCAAGGTATTTAATGAGATTGCCATTTACTTCACGTATATACTTATTCTTAGCTCTAATTTTTAATAACACATCGAGGGCTTTCATAATATCCCCCGTTTTCACACACTCATTAAACGCTTCGTAAGCTTTTTTAATATATTGCACATTTTTCTTATGATGATTAATTTGAGAACTAATCACCTCTAATTGTGACTTAAGTAAAATAGGGCTAATGTTTTGCGAATCCATAAAAGTTTTCAATGTCATCATATTTTCATTGAATTCTCGATTAAAAGATAAGCTATCGAGCAGATAGTTATAATGAATATTACTATAAAACCCCTTTATCGCCTTATTAGCATACAAGTGTTTCAAAATGGTCATTGCTTCAGATATATTCCCTTCCATTATCGCAAAATGGCTTAAAATCAATTCGCTATCGCAGTCACCATCCTTTACTGACTCCCCAGAATCATCCGCTTTAGCATTGTTTCTATGGCGTAAATTTGCAAGGGTTTTATACTCATTCAACGCTTCCACTTTTAATGTTAGCGTTGCATTCATTAGCTCTTTATTTTGACTGCCCTTCACATTAAATTTATTCATGGCATCATAAATGAACAAAATACATCTTATATAGTTATATCTTGCTTCAAAACTATCACGATAAGTATCAATATTAAGCTCGTAGTAAGTCATAAATCGAGAGGCTGCATTACGAAAATCGCCTTGAGATAAACATAAGTTAGCGATAACCAACTCGCGCTCTGGATTTCCTGGCGCAAGCTCTGAAATAATAGAAAACTGTTTTATTGCATTGGGAACATCACCGCTATATATATCGTATTTAGCATTTAGAGATAAACCTGAAACCGAGTTGGGGACTTTATCTAATATTTTATTAATTATCACTTCAGCTCTTGAAAGCTCGCCTAGTTCAATTAAAGAATCGGCCAAACCGACATTAGCCCATTCCACATCTTTCTCAAGCACAATAGAGCTATATAACTCTTTTGCTTCATTAAACATACTTAGCAATGTATATAGCTCGCCTCTAAGCTTCTGTATTATATAATAATATTGTGGAAATTTAATGGTCAGCTGATCAGCTAAAAGCAAGCCCTCTTTATAGTTTTTATTATTTTTTGCTTCGTATAACTTATAAAGCGCCGCTTTTCGTTTAAGTGCATTTTTTACCTTAAAGGTGAAAAACTGAGAGTTAAAGGGTTTGAGGAGGTATTCATCAGGATCTAATTCTATAATCGACCTAACTACCTTTGAAAGTGATTCACCGGTTATTATAATAAAAACAGCTTCAGGATTTAATAAATTATAATATTTCAACTCTTCAAAAACTTGTCGACCATTTAACCTTGTAAAAAAATTATAATCACAAATAATTACATCAAACTTTTGTTTCTTGCAATGCCAAATCGCCGCTTTCGGATCCTTAGCATGATTAACGTTTTTTTCATTCAACCCCATATTCACTAGCATTTGTCTAATGCTAGAGATCATAACGGGGGAATCATCCGCAACAAGAGCTGTTATGCTTTTTAATTCTTTCATATTTTATTAATTATAATCCAGTACTGAAGCATCTTGCTTACTCAACCCAAACACTTAATTAGAGATAATGTTTAGATTATTTAAAAAGATAATACACAGAAATATTTTACAGCTTAAGGTTTATTAAATATAGCTTACTGAGCCACATCAACACTAACTACACAGTTTAAAATATATAGGGGGAAGCATAGAGATGTACGAACTCTGTCTGCCTTTTATACTCTAGGATATTAGCAACAAGTATAGTTTATAGCCATAAATATCTGTTTTTTACACATTTAAAGAGGTTAACGGGAACGAACTCAGGAGCAAAGACATCGCAGCAACCCCTAGGGCGAGACTAATCAAGCAGTCCCTGATGGTTCAAAGGGCTTGTTCACCCCCAATAAAGTGTCGGCTGCGCGACATCTATTCTTGTTGGTTATGTTTCTTGGCTTTTATGGCTTAATTTATGGGCATGCTGCTCCCAATTTTTGCCATCAAAGTCAGATATATTTACTTGCTTTGCTTCGGTATCGAGGCAATTTACATTAACGTCAACGCCATCAGGGTTAGAACGTGGAATATAAAATGGTTTAATACCACAAGTTTTACAAAAGAAATGCTTAGCGATTCCAGTATTAAAGTTATATTCAATCAGCTTACTTTTACCCGTCAGTAACTTAAAACGAGAATTGGGCACTATTAAATGCAAATACCCTGATTTTTTGCATACGCTACAATTACATAAATCTGCTTCGATAACACTCGGTGCATCAACACTAAATTGAATGTCGCCACAATGGCAGCTTCCTTGATATATCATGCAACTCCTTATAAAAAATGAACAAAGAAGAAAAGAACGGGGACAGCCAAATCTTATACTTTATAAAAAAATATGGGGAAAATATACTTTATTAACCATTCATATCGATGATGACGTTTATTTAAACATCTCAAATGTTGCTCTTAACACTTAAAGAGGGGTAATTGGCAAAACCAACGCACAGAGCCCCCTTAACGAGACGCTAATCGTTAATAAAAAAACAAATGATTGGGAGTTAATGCAGCATACAACTTAGTTTGTTTTGCCCAGATACCCAACATCGGCCTGTGTGTTCGGCAAATAGTGCCAGTTCTTCGAGTGAGCCCACTGCACCATGGTAATCTTTACCAAAACTCACGGCTAAGGCTAACCATGTGTCACTCTCTAAGCCAAGGCTGCTTAATAAGCTTGGCAGTTCGCTCGAAATCACGCCGCGCTTATCCTCTCGAATCGCTCGTCCAGTCCAATCAACAAGCTCTAAATAATCGAGTAAGGCATAGGGAATACCTTCGTGGGGCGCATCACATTCTGCCGCTACAAAACCAAATAAGGGTTTACTGTTATCATGGCAATGCAACGCTTCATCGTGACTACATTTACTGTGGATACGCTCAAATATGGACGTAAACTCCGATGTTTCCACACTCTCTGACATTTTTGCTCGCACGGGGTTTAAATCAACATAAGCCATACAAGTTAATAGTGCTTTTTCATCAAGCAATGCTTGCGACTTAAAGCGCCCTTCCCAAAAACGCCCTTTACAGTTATCTTCGGCGTTCGCTTTGCGGGCAATAAATTCATTTAATGCCCGCATGAACCAAGAGATATCAAGCAAGCGATGACGCCATTTGCTGATTATCTCAAGCGCCACCTCTATTTGACCTGCGCAAGTTAGCTCCCCTTTACGCCATCGCGAAACTATTTCTGAGCCAGAATAAAGTTGATACCAACGTCGGCAAACTTCTTCATCGCTACAGGCGCTAATCTCGGCTTCATTAGCATGTAAAACAAGGTGATAGTGATTAGACATAATCGAATAAGCGCAAACATCAATGGCAAAGATGTCACTTAATTGCCGAATGCGATCGACCATCCATTGCCGGCGATGTGAATAGTTTTTACCGCTGTAATTATCTTCGCCACACAAAAATGCACGGCGAACACATCGAGAAATGCAATGATAATAAGGTGTGTCCACAAGAGAAATTAACGAAGCACGTGATTGTGTCATACCAAACCCCACAACTGTAAACAAAAACACTGTTTATATAGTAGGTGCGATATTCAATTTAGTCAAAAAGGTGTGGGTGTCCTGCACTAACGATATCAGGCAGCCTAAAGCAGGGTTAATGTTCCATAGCGATCGTGGCTCTCAATATACGAGCGCGCGATTTAACCGATTGTTAACTAAACATAAAATAACCGCCTCCATGAGCAGTGTTGGGGCTTGTTTAGATAATGCAGTTGTAGAGCGATTTTTTGGTAGCTTAAAGAATGAATGGTTATTAAATGTTGTTTACTTAACACGTGATGCAATGAAGATGGATGTTGAAGAATATATCCGTTATTATAACCATGAGCGATTGCATACAACACTCGGTGATTTAACGCCGATTAACTATGAAAATTTACAAAGACAGGTGTCCGGTTGGAGTTGACCAGAATAAATCGATTTACCATCAATTAATGTTTCAAGTGGTGTTCGTCCACAACACATTTTACCTTGATGGGTACGTTCATTGTTATAGTAATTGATCCATTCGTCTAGATCTTTTTGCAGCTCCTCCAAACTGCTATACAGTTTTTTCCTAAAAGTAATTTGATAAAACTCGTTCAATATCGTCTTATGGAAGCGCTCACAGATACCATTAGTCTGCGGAGACATCGCTTTCGTTTTAGTATGATCGATATCGTTAATAGCAAGATAGAGCTGATAATCATGCTGCTCAACTCTTCCACAGTATTCAGTACCTCTGTCAGTTAAAATCCGTAGCATAGGAAGCTCATACTGCTCAAAATACGGTAATACTTTGTCGTTAAGTATATCGGCAGCTGTAATTGGGGTTTTGGTGGTATAGAGCTTGGCGAAGGCTACTTTGCTATAGGTATCAACAAAAGTCTGCTGATAAATACGACCAACACCTTTCATATTGCCGACATAAAAGGTGTCTTGAGAGCCTAAATAACCTGGATGTACCGTTTCTATCTCACCACACGCCTCATCATCATGCTTTTTCTTTTCTAGTGCTGCGACCTGTGCTTCCGTTAGAATAATGCCGTCGTTAGCGACTTTTTCTTCAAGTGCTTTTAAGCGTTTTTTGAAATTTTCAAGGTTATTCCGCAACCAAATAGAGCGAACACCACTACCGGATACAAATACACCTTGTTTGCGTAATTCATTGCTTGTACGGTGTTGGCCGTGAGCTGGTTGTTCAATGGCATACTTAATAACAGCTTGTTCTGTTGCTTCATCAACACGATTTTTAAGATTGGGTGCTCGTCTGGTTTTGTTGATCAGAGCATCAACACCACCTTCCTCCACAAGCTCTTGATAACGATAAAATGTATCTCGTGATACACCCATGACTTTACAAGCTCTAGATACGTTGCCTAATTCTTCTGCTAAATTAAGTAAACCTGCTTTGTGTTTAATGATTGGATTGTTAGTATGAAACATGAGAGTTACCTTTTGTTGTTTTGAAATAAAGATTCGACACCTTTATCAAAACGGGTAACTCTCAACTTTTCAAGTCGAAATGTCAGATCTAGTCTGAACTAATACACTAAATGAAACACGCAGAAAGATAGTCTTCGTTTTCTTAAGAACGTCTTCGTTTTAATTCCACGAATACACTACACCTCTTGCCCCGCTGCCCAACCACTCGCCCATGCCCATTGAAAATTAAAGCCGCCAAGCCACCCGGTTACATCCAAGGCTTCACCAACAAAATATAACCCTTTGGTGGTTTTACATTCAAAGGTTTTCGATGAGACGAAATCGGTATCGACCCCACCGAGCGTCACTTCCGCCGTCCGGTAGCCTTCGGTACCACTGATCTGCGGTGACCATTGATGGAAAAGTTGGCTAATGGTGATTAACTGTTTTTCGTGATATTTCTTGAGCGGTAAATTTTCGATTGCTGCCATTTCTAATAAACACTCCACCACGCGTTTAGGGAGCTGTTTAGCGAGTAAGGTTTTTAAGGTTTGCTCTGGGTTAGTTTGTTGCTGAGTTTGCAAGATATGCAGAAGATTAGACTCGGTAAAAGATTTAAGCTCACCTTCTCTCCCGGCTGCCAGTAATTCGATATCTGCAAAATAACAGGGCCACTTAAACCGCGATGAGTAAATAACAAGGCTTCGCTAAAGCTAATTTGCTTCGATTTTTTACCCACTTTAACTTCACAACTTGCAGTGGCAGGTAAGCTAATGCCCGAAAGCGCAGCAAATTTATCCTTTTGTTGCAGGGTAAAGGGAACTAATCCTGCGCGGGTTGGCTTGACGGGTAATTGATACTGCTCAGCGACTTTATAGGCAAAGGGAGTTGCCCCCATTTTGGGCAGAGAAAGGCCACCAGTGGCAATAACAAGCGAATGACACTGCATGCTCCCCTGTTTGGTTTGTAGTGTAAAAAGATGATCCGCACTTTGACTATGGGCAATGATTTCCGTTTGCAATTGCAACTGCACACCCACTTGTTTAGCTCCATCTAAGAGCATTGTGACGATTTGTTTAGCACTATCATCACAAAATAGTTGCCCGTGTTCACGCTCATGCCAGTTGATTTTATGCTTATCCACCAGCGCAATAAAATCCCACTGGGTATAACGACTCAGTGCAGATTTGACAAAATGTGGATTATCACAGAGGTAATTATTAGGCTCTAGGTAAAGATTAGTAAAGTTACAGCGTCCACCACCGCTCATTAGGATTTTCTGTCCGGCACGTTTTGCATGGTCCAACAGCAATACCTTACGGCCACGTTTACCCGCTTCTATCGCGCACATTAGGCCAGAAGCACCCGCTCCGATAATAATCACATCCCACATACAACACCTCTTAAATTAATCCGCTAAGGATACACTATTTGCTCATCGCTAGCCCATTATGATTCTGAAAAAAAGGCAAAAAAAAAGACCGCTCAAAGCGGTCTTTATATAACTAAATTAGATTAGTATTTATTCTGTAGCAGCTTCTTCTGTTGCTTCATTATCTTCAATGGCTGCAGATTCAATGTCTAACAATTCAACATCAAAGATCAATGTTGAATTTGCTGGAATACTACCAGCACCTTGATCACCATATGCTAGGTCAGCAGGAATAACGAATTTAAATTTATCGCCCACACTCATTAACTGTAGACCTTCTGTCCAACCAGGAATAACACGGTTTAGTGGGAATGTTGCTGGCTGGCCACGTTTAATTGAGCTATCAAATTCAGTTCCATCAACAAGCGTACCAACGTAATGTACCGTTACAGTATCTTCAGCTTTTGGTTTTTGACCTTCACCTTCTGCTTTTGTAATGACAGAGTATTGTAGGCCTGAATCGGTAACCATAACACCTTCAACTTTAGCATTCGCTTCTAAGAACGCTTTTTCTTCTTCAGCGGCTTTCGCTGCGTCTTCTAGCATTTTCTTTTCTGCAACCGCTTTAACTTCTTCACCGTAAGCTTTCAGTGTCGTCATCATCTCTTCATCAGACAACTTTGCAGTGCCACGTAGCGTATCAGTAATACCTTTAAGAACCATCTCTTTATCTAATGGCATACCAATTTCTGTTTGTTTATCTAACATGGTGTTAAATTGCTCAGAGAATGATTGACCAACTGCGTAGGCTACTTTTTCTTGATTTGTGGCAAAAGTGGCGGCTGCAGTTTCAGTCGCAGCAGCTTCCGTAACAGCTTCAGCTTTTTCATTGCAACCAACAGTTAGTGCAACAGCTGCAGCTAATAAAGAAACTTTAAATACATTTTTCATTGTTACTCCAAAATTATTCATATTTATTAAGTAAAACATGTGCCAATACTATTTTCTCATTCGCCAAGAAAAAATAAAGTATCAAATTTAATTCGCTTATACTAACCTTAAAAACTCTATTTAACCAAAAGTTAATTCTGAAATGTCATTAAACATCTATTTAAAATCACTTTTTTTAATCTTGGTAATGATTTTTGTCACTGCCTGCAATCGTTCCGATACGCCATTACAGCAATATGAACATGCTGTCGAAGGCGCATTTGCCGCTGAAATATCTCAAAATGGTGACTTCTCTATTATCTCTTCGAAGCATCATGGCCTGAGCTTGTGGAATAATCGAGAAAATAAACTGTTATTTCAATGGCAGCACCATAATGCCAACGATAACGACATTTATATAGTACGACTCTCCGCTAACAATAGTCACGCACTTTCTGCAAGTCGCGATGAATTTGCAATTTGGGACATGCAAACCGGGAAGTCATTAGGTTTTTATAAGGTCAGTGATTCCGCAATTCGAGATATTCGCATATCCGCCAATGGACGTTACGTTCTATATGGCCAAGTAAATGGTAAAGTTGTCCATATAGACCTACAAACGGGACGTCGCTTAGAGATGCCGATACACACCGAAAAAGTAAATAGTGTCGACTTATCAGCCAATGGGCTTTATGCATTAACGGGCGGTAATGATAAACGCGCATTTTTGTGGAATACAAAAACAGCACAAATTATTAAAGAGTTTAACTTTTCACAACGTGTCTCGATGGTAAAACTGGAAGATGAAGGCCGTTATGCTTTTATAGCGGACACTCAAAAGGCTTCGCAAATATGGGACTTACAAACAGGTAAGCTACAAAGCAGCTTGCAATATACGGCAAGACAATCGATTTTTTCTTCGCTGCGTTTTATCAACGAGGGCAAGCAGCTACTCACCGGAAATGCCTCGCAACGATTACAAATATGGGATGTAAAAAGCGGGCAGAGTCAACAAAGTTGGCAAGTCAGTGTCGGTGAAGAGAGTCGCCCTAAAACTGCAGTAGTATTCTCCGCGACATTATGGAATGATCACCAAATAGCCAGTGAAAGCTCGGCTGGCAACTTAGAAATTTGGCCTTTACAAACGCTTAATAATTAAAAATAGAGAAACAGATGAATTTAGAGACGCGTATTGAACAACTGGAAATGAAAGTCGCATTCCAAGAAGATAATATTGAAACCTTGAACAGTGAAATTTTTGAACAACAACGTAAATTACAATTACTCAGTGAGCAGGTCGCGATACTGGCGACAAAATTAAAAGAACATACCCCTAATCAACTCGCATCTGAAAAGAAGAGATGCGCCCACCGCATTATTAATACACTAATCTGTTAGCGCGTCCATGTTGGCAAGGGCGGGATTGTTAATCAAACCATAACTCTGCCACCCCTCTGAAAGTTCATTGGCTTTATCAACAGGTCGAGGGGGGGTATCGGCAGCCTGCTCAGCTTCCGTTACGCTAAACAGCTCACTATTATAGATAACAAAATCGCCTACTTGATAATTGCGTTGTGGTTCGAAGTAACGTACATCTTTACTGATTATAAATGATTCGATGATGGCTGCTTCCAAATCAGCTAAACGGTTTTTTGTATTCAGTAGCGCGCCGCTATTAATCACTTGGCTATAGATAAAACGTTGTTCATTTCCCTGCGAATCAGCCCACTCAATCAGCAACTTGACGCAACGTAGATCCGCTTCGGCACTATAGATATTAGCAATCGGCTCAACTTCCCAGTTTAAATATAAATTAGTCAGCGCAGTTGAACGCGTTATTGTGCCTAAATTCACCAGCGAATCTAATTCACTCACGCTATCATATTGCAAAACCTCTTCCATTTTTTCTGTGGCTATCTGTACCACATAGCTATGTATCGCATTATCACGATTTTGCTCGCTGACCATTTTTTGTAAACTAATAATTTGAGCGGCCGTTAAACTGACAACAAACAGTGAAATGAGAATTTCAAGCAATGAAAAGCCCGGTGCAGATTCCTGATAGGTCATTTGAAATCTTTCCATGATCCAGCCACTACCCGATAGCCTGCACTAACCGCAAGACTACCTCTATTTTGATACAATTTATTAAGTACGGTTTTGTCATAACGGACGGAAAGAGGCGCTGCATTAAGGCTTGCTTCTGCATTATCGCTACCACTGTATGAACAGTTATACTCACTGAGCACCGCGCCATTCACGGACAGGTTGCCAAGGTCAACACTTTGCTCTCTCGCCTGCATTACTTGCTCTGTATCGGGATCAACTATGACGTTACCATTTTCATCAAAGAGTTCACCGCTACCAGGTAAAAAATAGACCATGCCAAAAATAACCACATCCGTTTTGGCCTCGCTAACAAAATGCCCCCCTTTAATTAGCAGTAATTTAGGGTTATCAACACTGCCGATGCTAACTCGTTGCGTTTTTTCCGCATCCAACGCATAGAGGTCATCACGCATTAGGTCGCAATCACCTTCAATATAAATCGTGCTGACTGCCTCATCCACCTCCGTTAGGCGCGTTAGACAGTTCGTGACATCACCATCATTCATATCGATCATGGCTACATCATTAGCACTTTGTAATGCAAACATCGCATCTGACTCCGACACACCAAAGGTACTCTCAAATAATGAACTCGGAGAGACATCTTCTGTCACCTCAAGACCATGAAATTGCATGGCTGCGGTTCGATTTTCAGGCCAATTTACGGTTTCTAACGTTGCAAAGCCATACTCATCGATAACGCTTTTTTGTTCACCAACAGTCAAAAAATTATCGCCATGCAAGAGGTTGCTAGCAAAAACATTTTGCGCCAATGAATGCCCAGTGCACTCTGCTGTTGCTTGCGTTTCATTGCTCGGATGAGTGACTAATTGATACTTGGCAATATTGCCAGGAGATTTACAAAGTGATGCATTTACACCTTCACAGCCATCATTAATCACCACATCATCATTTAAGTGCAATTTCCCATTCACAGAAAGCGCCGCTAATGGGATGTTATAGGTCAGTTCATGGTTAATTTGTAAATGGATCTCTCGTTGTGCAGTGCCATCCTGTGACATACCAACTGCACTAAGCGCAACACTATTTTTATTAATACGTTCAACGGAGACAGAATAAGAAGCTCCCGCTGGATGGTAGGAAATGGGCAGCGTGTTTAAGAGAGAAGCCGAGGCCGTAATTTTACTTAACATCAGGTTAATACCTGATTCTGCATTAAGAAACGCTTCTCTATTGCGATAATAATTACCTGCAATCTGATTATCAATCAATTGTGAAAATGCCATGTTGGTCGTAAAGGCAATCCCCGCAAGGCACAATAATAGCGCGGTAATTAAAACGGCAAATCCCCGCTGATGTTTAATGAACTTCATACTCCTCCCTAAAAGCGAATGCCACGACTTCTGTGAGAATTTATGTTCATTAATCTTAGAAAATAAAAGTCAAAAGTAAATAAATAAAAGCAAAATAATGTATTTAAACTTCTCTATTAGCTAACAATGCATCTCGGCGCTATATATCGACCGATTTTAAATAACCACTACTAGCCAGTTCACAGAAGAGCAGTTACACTGCATAATCTACTGTTTTAGGAGCTTATTTATGTCAAATAAGATAAAAGTATTAGTATTGAACGGTCCCAATCTAAATCTATTGGGACAACGTGAGCCAGAAGTCTATGGACGACAAACACTGGATGACATTGTTAATCATCTCGAGATACAAGCAAAACAAGCCAATGTTGAATTAACACACCTACAATCGAATCGTGAATATGAGCTCATTGAGAAAATTCATGCGTCGATTAACAGTATCGATTTTATTATTATTAACCCCGCAGCATTTACTCACACCAGCGTTGCACTACGCGATGCCTTATTAGGCGTGGCGATTCCATTTATTGAAGTACACCTTTCTAATGTGCATGCGCGTGAAAAATTCCGTCATCACTCCTACTTATCAGATGTCGCAAAAGGTGTTATTTGTGGTTTAGGGGCGAAGGGTTACAGCTATGCTCTAGAATCAGCAATTGAATACTGCCAAGCAAAAAAATAGCAGAGTAAAATCGTCATCCCCCGAACTCATGGCAAAGAGAAAAACCAATATTCAGTAAAATGGCCATTTTTCCTCCTTGCCAACTTTCTTTTTCTATATTATTCGACCTATCCCCTGTATTCTTGCGCAATTATTCTGAAAATGAGAGAAAACTATGCCTTGGATACAATTAAAACTTAATGCAACGTCCGAAAATGCAGAGATGATTGGTGAGTTGTTAATGGACAATGGTGCGCTATCCGCAACCTTTACCGACTCTCACGACACCCCGATTTTTGAACCCGCTCCCGGTGAAACTCGCCTTTGGGGGGATACAGATATCACAGGTCTTTACGAAGCTGATACCGATATGACCTTAGTCGTGGCAGCACTTAATAACAGCCCACTACTCAATGAAAATTTCGCCCTTAAAATCGAGCAACTTGAAGACAAAGATTGGGAACGCGAATGGATGGAAAACTTTCACCCAATGCAATTTGGTGAACGTCTATGGATATGCCCAAGCTGGAAACCCGTTCCCGATCCGAGTGCTGTGAATGTGATGTTAGATCCTGGCCTTGCCTTTGGCACGGGGACTCACCCCACCACGGCATTATGTTTAAAATGGCTCGACGCTCAAAATCTACAGGATAAAGTTGTCATTGATTTCGGTTGTGGCTCCGGAATTCTAGCCATTGCAGCGCTAAAATTGGGCGCGAAACGAGTCATCGGTATTGATATTGACCATCAGGCAATAACAGCAAGCCGTGATAATGCCGAACGTAATAACGTTTCAGACCAATTAGAACTTTACCTACCCGGCGATATGCCAGGGGCTGTTAGCAGATGTATTAGTCGCAAATATTCTTGCCGGACCACTACGTGAACTGTCAACGAACATCGAAGCATTGGTCAAAGATAATGGCCTATTAGCACTGTCAGGTATTTTACAACAGCAAGCTGATGAGTTAATCGATGTCTATGGAAAATGGTTTAGTATGGACAAAGCTGAGATTAAGGAAGATTGGGCTCGACTTTCAGGCATAAAATGCAAATAAAATAGCGACAAACTTAAAATTGCTTACTTTGCAAGCAAAATAATTATTAAATGGTTAATAATTAACCTTTATTCTATCGGCAAAAATGCGTACACTACGCCGCCTTAAGATAGATAGGTTGTTTACTTTATATGCGTATTGGTCAATATCAATTAGATAGCAATATTATTTTAGCGCCAATGGCTGGGGTGACTGATCGCCCTTTTCGTGAACTTTGCCGTTCACAGGGTGCCGGACTTGCTGTTTCGGAGATGCTGTCATCTAATCCACGCGTATGGAATAGCACAAAATCTAAATTAAGAATGGATTACCATGATGAATCTGGCATTCGCTCTGTACAAATAGCGGGCTCTGAGCCTGCTGCAATGGCTGCTACTGCACGCCTATGTGTACAACAAGGCGCCCAGATTGTTGATATTAATATGGGTTGCCCGGCGAAAAAAGTAAATAAGAAGATGGCAGGCTCGGCCTTGCTACCTCACCCTGAACTTGTGCAAGCAATTTTAGAGTGTGTCGTTGATGCCGTTGACGTGCCTGTTACTTTGAAAATTCGCACTGGCTGGGATCCTGAAAATAGAAACGGTCTGGAAATTGCGCAAATAGCACAACAATCAGGTATCCAAGCACTCGCGGTGCATGGTCGTACAAGACAATGTCTGTATAACGGATTTGCTGAGTACGACACCATAAAGAAAATTAAAGAAAATGTAACCATTCCTGTGATTGCCAATGGCGATATCACTTCAGTGGAAAAAGCCAAATTTGTGCTTGAATCAACTGGAGCGGATGCCATTATGATTGGACGAGGTGCACAAGGTGCTCCTTGGATATTCAATGAAATTGACCACTATTTAAAAACAGGGGAGCAAGCTGTTCCACTGAATAAAATAGAAATAAGCGCTATTTTACTGAACCATGTGCAGGCTCTGCATGCGTTTTATGGTGAAGTAATGGGGCCTCGCATTGCTAGGAAGCACGTAGGTTGGTATTTAAAAGAGCAAGATCAGTTAGGTTACTTTAAACGAAAATTTAATGCGATTGATTGCCCTAGCAAGCAGTTAAGCACATTAGAAAATTATCTAAACCATTAGTATTTAATCATTAAAGAGTTTATACCCATGTTTGAACAAAATATTTCTTCAGAAGCACTTACAACGACAACTAGCATTCCTGCAACAGGGCAAATAACTCAACGACCACTTCGCGACTCAGTACGTCAAGCTGTTTCAGGTTACATGGCGAAGCTGAATGGCCAAGATCCAACTGAATTATATGAGCTTGTTTTATCAGAAGTTGAAGCCCCATTTTTAGATATCGTCATGCAATACACTCGTGGAAACCAAACACGTGCAGCGACCATGCTAGGCATTAACCGTGGCACACTACGCAAAAAACTAAAAAAATATGGCATGGGCTGATTTTTCTAGCTACTCAATATACAAAAGCGACTATTATGTCGCTTTTTTTATGCCTGCAGATAAAAAAGTAATAGGAGTTTATTTTAGCTTATCGTAAGCTCTCACTATATCTAACAAGGTAACTAGGAAATGTATGCTTGATTTACCCATCAATAACCAATTAAATAAATTAGCGCCATGGCAACAAACTGTTTTTTGTATGGCGCTTGCAGAGCAAACTCGATTGCATTTCCAACTTTTTTGTGACGCGATTAATAGTGATAACCATCAAATCATCAACAACATTAATCAACTTTTTTGGGAAAAAATGACCGTCAAAGGGGCAAAGGTCAATTTTGCCATTCAGCAGGACCATTTTGAAGAGATCATTCCCAATGTCAGCGACTATGACTTTTATGGTGTCACACCAGCACTTGACCACTGTGTGATTGTCAGCTGCGTATTCAATAGCTTTTTAACTAAATCCACAGATGAAGCACTCAATGCCAGCCAAACAGCCTTCGCAACAATCGCTAGTTTCATCGAATTACAAAGCGGTGAGGAGATTCAACAGAGCGATCTTGAAGCAGAGCCGCTCTTTAAAAACCAACTAGCATTACAGCTAAATATCCTAAAAATGCTCGACGAACAGCGTTCACCTGAGCTAATTAAATCGATAAAAAAAATGGTTTTAGATATTGGAACAACGAGCCTAGGTATTGACTTAGAAGGCTAAAATAGAAAATATTTTGTGATTTTTAACACAGTAAAGACAATTAAAAGTAATATATCGCGTTTTTCCTGTGCTAACTCTTTACTTCGAACAATGAGTTGCAATACATTCATCCATTGTCAGGTAAAACCTACTCTAACTAACTATAAAAATGGAAACTCTAATATGAATAAAACTCAACTTATTGCTGCTGTAGCAGAAAAAGCAGATTTAACTAAAGTGCAAGCTAAAGCAGCACTAGAGCAAATTCTTGCTAGCGTAACTGATAGCCTTAAAGACGGTGAGCCAGTACAATTAATTGGTTTTGGTACATTCAAAGTAAGCCACCGTGCAGCACGTACTGGACGTAACCCACAAACGGGTGAAGATATCCAAATCAAAGCGGCAAACGTACCTGCATTCGTAGCGGGTAAAGCATTAAAAGAGTCTGTTAATAAATAATTTTATTAGCGCCAAAAATTTGATAGGTGAAGTCATTGCTTCACCTTTTTCATATCTATAGATACTCAAACCTTTAAAGCAGAACTACTTTCCCCCCTTAGCCTACCCAAGGGCGCATGAAATAATACCAACTCCGGTAAGTATGTGATTTAAATTTCGCGTAGGAAAATCTAAATCACATACTTACCGGAATTGGTATAAAAAACAAAAGGTGGTGAATTCAGCAATAAACTAACTAATAATTTATTAACATATCTCAATGAGCAAAATTCACCACCTAACGTAACCATTTATATTAATATTAACTATTGAGTGTAATAACTTTAATGCCTTCCATACGTATATTTGTTTCAATTGCTTCACTTAGCTCTTCTAATGGAAAGCTATGTGTCACTAATTTTTCGATGGGTAAACCGATACTTTTAATGCCTTTCATACACTCAATGGCGTTAGGATAATCTTCAGGGCTGTATGCCCATGATCCCACTAGTGTGATCTCTTTATTGCAAATATCAAGGTGCGGATTAATTGCAGCTTCGCCATTATCAACAAAGAAGCCCACTTCACATAACCCACCACCACGTGCGACTAGTTTCAGCGCAGTAGAAGCGGCGGCTGGCGCACCAGTACATTGGAAAGCAAAGGTCGCACCACGACCATTGGTTAACGCATGTACGGCAGCGACTAAATCAGCCCTTTCCGGATACTCGGTAAAATTAATAACCGCTTTTGCGCCAAGCTCTTTAGCGATAGCTAGCCGTTTTTCTTGGCCATCAATGGCAATAATATTTTGTACTCCAAGGGTTTTTAATACTGCGATTACAGATAAACCAATCGGGCCAGCCCCTTGAATGAGAACCGGTGCGGCAAAGTTAATCAACCCCGTTGTTTTGGCTCGCTCAACGGCGTGTACAGCAACTGCAACAGGCTCAATTAAAATACGTTCTTTAACATTAAATTCTGACACATTAAAAAATGTTGATCCTGCTTTTAGTACTAAATATTCACCAAACCAACCATTAAATTTATTGTCTTCCTGTTCACCCATTAACCCATAGCACCCCATGCTTTCACATAAGTTGGTACGTCCTGGTGTAGTTTTACAGGGTTCACACTCACCACAAGGAATAATACTGGTAATTATTTTTGACCCCAGTGAGACAGATTTTCCGACGCTGTCTTTGCTGATATTTTTACCTAATGCAATAATTTCCCCCGTTCCTTCGTGGCCTAATACAATAGGGATAATACCAAACGGGTCGTTACGGTATTCATGTACATCAGTACCGCACACACCACAACCTTCAATTTTAATTAAGATTTCATCATCACCAATTGCAGGCAGTTGATACTCGGCAAATTGAATTTTTTTTAAAGCAATTAATTCAGCCACTTTTGCTTTTTCTGGAATTACGATAGACATGCTTTCATTCTCCATATTCGGCACCTATTCTTGTTTGTTAGATGCCATAAGATTTATATTCATTAACGCCTATTTTACGAGGTGTTTATTCACCGCTTTAAGGCGATCGAGTACAACGGCTTGCACGCGTGGCAACACTTCTTGCATGATCAATGGTGGATAAGCATTGGCTATATCTTTACTGATCTCTTTGTGTGTTTCACGCATGTAAGTTGAGTGGACAATCGTGCCAATATTAATTTTCGCAATACCCATTTTGATCGCTTTTTGAATATCTTCATCGGCAATGCCTGTACCACCATGCAATACCAATGGACATGCAACGGCATTAGCAATCTCTTGTAGGCGTTTAAAGTGAATTTTAGGCGCACTGGTCGTGAAACCATGTGCAGTACCGATCCCCACAGCCATGATGTCAGGACCCGCTTCTTGGTAAAGAGAAACAACATCGGCAACAGAGGCAAGGTAGTCATCTTCTGATTTAACGACCACGTCACGCCCCATGATCTACCAATTTCAGCCTCAACGGTGACATTGGCGCTACGTGCATAGTCGACCACTGCACGAGTCATAGCGATATTCTCTTTGAGGCTCTGATGTGAGCCATCGATCATGACGGAATCGTAACCATCATCAATCGCTTGCTTACAGAGATCAACGCTCGTGCTGTGATCTAGATGTAGGTAAATTTTGTTGTTAGCGATATGCTCAAAACCATCCACCATCTTACGGCACAAGCGCGTAGTGTTTAATTGCGTGACCGGAGGATAAGTCATTGCCATAAAAGGTAAATCTAATTCATTCGCAGCCAGTGCAACAGCATGTAAATCATAGATATCATTAATATTAAAACCGGCAAGACAGCGTTGTTGCGCACGGTAGTTTTTGAGTAGAGCTGTAAGTGATTGTGACATAGTATATTAACCTTATCTTAGTAATTTAATTTTTTAGGGATGCTACGACCGTAAGTTTTTGCTTCTGTTGGCATTAACTCTTCTACCCCTACCCAGAAATTAAATTCGCGTAAGGTCTCAATGAGGTGACCACGAGCCATCGCCCAGTGATGATCCATGCCGTAATTCATAACTGAATTGGCAATCGATTTTGAACAAATATCTTGCGGTGTAATTTCGCCATAACAACCGCGATATCGCATTGGAGACTCAATAATTTCACCTTCAAAGGCAAACACGGTTGATGCGTGTGGATATTGGTATTTGGCAATAGTAATTGGCCCCGTTTCCTGTAGAAACTCTAACAACATTCCGTAGGATTGCTCAGGATCGTAGTTATCTAAAATACTGTGATTTTTCACATCAAAGGTCGTGCCTTCTCGCATCAACTTAGTTGAGGTACCACCACAGTGCCACATACCAATACTATTTTTATCGTGATCAACAAAAGAGAAGTCCATCAAGGTCGGTAAGCCTTTACTCATGGTTAGCTCATTAAAGACCACCATCGTCAATAGCGCGCCCATATCTGATTCATCGGCAACAGGAATACCGAGATCTTGTACCAAAGCACCCGCGCCATCACCTGCGATGCCATAGTTATCAAAAAGCTCTGGCCAATTTTTCAATGCTATACCAATGTAGTTACCCTGATTACTGTAATCTGCGATGGCCAAAGCTAAGCGAATTGAAAGAAATAGCTCTTTCTCTGACACATTATTTTCATTGAATTTATCTGACACAAGCAACTGCTTAATAAGAGGCTTAACTTGCTCCTCGCTAAAGTTTTTCTCACCATGTAACCAAATAGTTTGCATATCAATGCGATCGACAGCGATACCAAAGTGCTTAGCAATCGACATCTCATTTAATTCACAATCATAAAAACCGGGAACGCGCATACCGCCCACCATTAATATTTTGGCGTGCTTAAGGCGTGCTTTCGCAGAGACTGCATTGATAAATCTACCCAGCGATTCTTCAAGACTTGGCGCACCAGGCTCTTCAAAAATCCAGCTGTATTTGACTTCCATTGATGAAACAATGTTTAACAGGAAGTTTTGTCCGCACAAACGATTTGCCGTTAAGTTTCCACCAGTTACTTCGGTGTGTGACCAACTCAGTAAAGGAATGTCATGTTCAGCTAACCACGTTGCTAAGGCAAGCGCCATATCACCTTGAATATAAGAGGCTTGGTAGATGATTAATGCTTTCATCCCCTGCGCTCTATATGCATCTAATAGCGTGAGCATCTCTTCTTTAGTTTGAATCGGCTCCTCTTCTGCAAGCATTGAATTACTGCTCGAGAAGACATTTTTTACATCATTAATTGCCTGAGCATAAGACTCTTTGGCTTTTGCCCAATCAAAATGTAATTCAAAACCAATACCGATAAAACCGATAGGCACATCTTTACGAGGTACAGCGGGCGTTACTAAGGCTTTCATCGCCTCTTCAAGTACACCAACGCGTTGTGTGAAATCTACTGACATATTGGAATTCCTATTGTGCTTGTTGAATAAAATTGTGTACATCTTGTTCAGATGGGAAAGCGGTACGGCCGCCAAAGTGAGTTGCAACAATCGCAGCAAAGGCAGAAGCAAATTGCATGCGAGCCGAGAGTTCGTAATCTTTCATTAATGCATAAGCATAAGCTGCGTGATAGGCATCACCACACCCAGTGGTATCAACAACTTCGACTTTAAACGCGCTTTGACTGATAACCGAATCACCCTCTGTGGCCCAACTACCATTAGCACCATCGGTGATCACTAGCTGCGCATCTGTAGTGGCCCTGAGTGTATTAATACAATCTTGGATATCTGTTTTAGCGCTCATAAATTGCGCGCACTCAAGTGGCAAAATCACATGAGAACCTAATTTCAGCATGATATTAAGCTGTTCAATATCACCAGCTTCCATATCAACAACGGAGGGGATATTTTGTGCTTTTGCTTGTTTAAGCAACGCAATATTGCCTTCAATATCGTAACCATCCACAAATAACAATTTACTTTGCGCTAACCAAGTTGGATCAATATCTTGTTCAGATAATGCGCGGTACCCCGTGGTCGAGTAAAATACGGTTCGCTCCCCCTGCTTGTCGACTTCAACCAAAGCAGTAGCGGGGACGGCTCGGCTATCGTGAAGCATTAAGCTAGTATCAACATTGCAGCGTTTAAATTCACTTTTAGCAATATCGCTTTGTGCGTTATCACCTAAAAAACCTAAAAAGCCAGTTTTTAAACCTAGTGCAGCCATTCCACAGGCACCATTACCCGCTGGAGCACCACCTTGAATAACAATCTTGTCGACTTGTTGTTTTTTACCCGCTTCATATTGTGCGGGTAATGTGACTAATATATCGATAACATTTAAGCCTGAAACGAGGACATCGTAACTCATGCCTTTCTCCTAAATTGAACTTGGTATTCTCTTTAGTGCTTAAAATAACGATAAAAGTGCAACAAAGCTAAATAGCAAATTATCCGATTTGTGTGCTATTTTTGCATTGTTGTGCTAATTTACTTTGACACTTAATCGCCGTCACATTTTAGATAAAATAAAAATTTGATAGGCGCATCTTGTTAATGCGTATTATTAAATTATTCACATCAATAAAAATCACTCGCTGTGATGATGCTTTAGTTTACTTAAGGATAGGGAGAATGGGCTTATGGAGCCAGTTTTAGAGTATATACCGCTAAACAAAGCCCACTCATTTCATGTTGAAAAGTATCAACAAAAAAGCTTTGACGCGCCTTGGCATTATCATTCTCAGTGGGAGTTAACATACATTATTGAAGGGTCTGGCATGGCCTATGCTGGCAACGCAATTCGCCACTTTGTACCGGGTGAATTAGTATTGTTAAGCCCCAACCTCCCTCATTGCTGGAACAGCAATGTAAATTCAAATGCCAGCGCGACGTCACTCTTTGTGCAGTGGGATAATAACTTGCTCGGAGAGGGATGGTTAACACGTCAGGAGTTTAACGCAATTAAAAAGATGCTCGATAACAGCCATACTGGGATTATTTTTGATTCATCGAATATCGCTGAACTGACCAGTAAATTGATAGGTTTGCAGAAATTACCAGCCTTTGCTCGCCTGATTCAATTTTTAGATTTACTAAACTGTTTGGCGGAAAGCCATTATAAACCGCTGAGTGACAGTGTGGTCGAGTATAAAAATAAGGCTGTCCCTAAACGGATCGAAACCATTCTTGAATATATTGCAGAAAATTATCAACAGAGAATAACAGCCGAGGATATGTCTGTATTAACTAATTTAACCGCAGTTTCTTTCTCTAAATACTTTAAAAAAACCTTTAATAAACCCTTTACCCGTTTTTTAAATGAGTATCGAATTAGTCAGGCCTGTGTATTATTAATTGAAGATGATAATTGTATTGAAGAAATTGCACATCGCTGTGGTTATAACAATATGGCTTTTTTTCATCGCCAATTTAAAGAGGTCATGTTAAAAACACCATTAGGTTATCGGCATGAATTCAGAAAGGTACAATATTAGCCTTCCCTAATTAACAACCACTATCCGTTATTGCGTAGGTAGGTGGATTCGTTGCGGAACTTGCCTGTGTATATTCAAAGTAACATCCATCATCATTAACCTGCCCATTACCATTAGCATCGTAACCGATAAAAGTTGTTGTTATACCTTGGTACTGAATTTCAAAATCATCGGAGAGGTAGACTCGTTTTTCGATATCGGTATTGTCTAAGTAAAACCATTTTAAACGGGTATCAAAATTACCATCCCCCGTGGTATCAACATCGATAAGATCATCTCGATTCGGAACGGGTTGGCTAGCGTAGCTGGGCATTTGCGATTTTATAAGCATGAAATTATTGGCAGTTTTAACACTCTCTTTAATTTGCTTGAGCACTTGTATACGTGATTCAGAAGAGAGATTGACCATTTTAGGTAGCGCAACGGCAGCAAGAATACCAATGATAACGATCACGACAACCAATTCAACTAAGGTAAAACCATTTACTTTTGTTTTTAAACGCATTTTTATCACTAATTCCATTTGAGCTTGGCGACATGATAAATTAATAACTCAATTTTTGTCTATTATAAAAAGCAAAAAATGCGCTCTCTCGGCTATTTTTATATCAACAGTGAAAAAATGCGCAACATGGGCAATGGTGAATTTGAATAGAGATAAAAGTTTGGGATATACAAATATTAAAGTTGTTAATTGAGTGGAAATTATACCAATCGGATTAGTATGTGATCTAAATTTTGCGCAGGAAAATGGCTTAATTTGAGGCGTAAGTTGACGAAAATAGGTTGTTCCCTTTGCGAAACTTACAACATAAAAGTAAGTTATTTTAACCAGTAAAATAATCAGCTATTTATTCCGATTGGTATTAACAGTTCAACTTTCCCGGCCAACTAAATATGAATTAATATTTCAGACAAAAAAAATCCGATATAGTCAATGCCACATCGGATTATAAAAAAGCAACATTATTAAATAGAATATAACCTATTTATCTTGCTCGCGGGCAATAGCGCGGTAGGCAATATCATTACGATAGAACATGCCATCCCAACTAATTTGCTTAGCAAGCTGATAGGCTTTTTCCTGCGCTTCGGTCACAGTGTTACCTAAAGCTGTCGCACAAAGTACACGTCCACCATTAGTCACAACTTGCCCATCTTTTTCACTAGTGCCAGCATGGAAGACCTTCAGACCTTCGCTCTCTTGCGTTGGTAAACCAGAAATAACCTGACCTTTACTGTAATCACCAGGGTAACCACCTGCGGCTAATACCACGCCAATTGCAGCGCGCTCATCGAACTCTGCGACCATACCGTCTAATTCACCGTTAACACCCGCTAAACAGAGGGTCACGATATCTGACTTCATACGTAACATGATAGGTTGCGTTTCTGGATCACCAAAACGGCAGTTATACTCAATCACTTTAGGTGTGCCATCGGCCATGATCATAAGACCCGCATACAAGAACCCAGTATAAGTATTGCCTTCAGCAGCCATCCCTTTAACCGTTGGGTTAATGACCAAGTCCATCACACGCTTATGCATTTCAGGGGTTACAACGGGAGCTGGAGAATAAGCGCCCATTCCGCCCGTATTTGGCCCTGTGTCACCATCACCTACACGTTTGTGATCTTGACTCGTTGCCATCGGCACAACGTTCTCACCATCGACCATAACGATAAATGAAGCTTCTTCACCATCTAAAAATTCTTCGACAACAACACGATGTCCCGCTTCACCAAAGGCATTACCAGCAAGCATATCTTGAATGGCATCTTCAGCTTCTTGTAACGTCATTGCCACAATAACGCCTTTACCAGCGGCAAGGCCATCTGCTTTAATAACAATCGGCGCACCTTTTTCACGCACATAGGCAAGCGCTGGCTCTATTTCTGTGAAGTTTTGATACCAAGCCGTTGGGATATTATGACGCGCTAAAAAGTCTTTAGTGAAAGCTTTCGACCCTTCTAATTGCGCAGCCCCTTTAGTTGGACCAAAACAAGCAAGGTTAGCCGCACGAAATGCATCAACAACCCCAATCACTAATGGGGCTTCTGGGCCAACAATGGTTAATTCAACATGGTTTTCTTGAGCAAAGGCAACTAACGCATCAATATCTTCAACGCCGATATTAACATTCGTCACTTTATCTTCTAAAGCGCTGCCCGCATTACCCGGTGCAACAAAAATATGGTTAACTTGTTTATTTTGCGCCGCTTTCCACGCTAATGCATGCTCACGACCACCACTACCAATAATTAATACATTCATTCTTAACAAATCCTTCAATAAATAGATATTATACCAATAGGAATAAATATCTGATCTATTTTACTGGTTAAAATAACTTACTTTTATGTTGTAAGTTTCGCAAAGGGAACAACCATTTGCGTCAACTTACGCCTCAAATTAAGCCATTTTCCTGCGCAAAATTTAGATCACATACTTAATCCGATTGGTATTAATTGGAATTTCTCAACGGCGGTTGCTTCGAGGTCAAGGAAAAAGCGCGCAGCTTACTCTAGTAAGTGAGCACTTTTGACGCTGAGATCGAAACAACAGACTAAGAGAAAACCAATTAATGGCGGAAGTGACGCATTCCCGTGAATACCATTGCCATACCATGCTCATCTGCTGCGGCGATAACTTCATCATCACGCATCGAGCCACCTGGTTGGATAACACAGGTGATGCCGGCTTCAGCTGCTGCATCGATACCATCACGGAATGGAAGAACGCATCCGATGCCATTACCGAACCTTCTACAACCAGATTCTCATCGGCAGCTTTGATACCAGCAACTTTCGCGCTGTAAACACGGCTCATTTGTCCAGCACCAACACCAATAGTGGTACAATTTTTTACATAAACGATAGCATTTGATTTAACAAATTTAGCGACTTTCCAGCTAAATAGTAGATCTTTTAATTCTGCTTCCGTTGGTTGACGTTTCGTCACCACTTGCAAATCATCTAGGCCGACCATACCTTGATCGCGATCTTGTACCAATAAACCACCATTCACACGTTTAATATCAAACTCAGTGGTTTTACTCGCCCATTCACCGCACTCTAGTAGACGTAAGTTTTTCTTCGCAGCAACAATTTGTGCCGCTTCAGAGCTCACTTTAGGGGCAATAATCACTTCCACAAATTGACGAGAAACAATCGCTTCGGCAGTATCTGCATCCAATTCACGGTTGAAGGCAATAATGCCACCGAAGGCAGAAGTTGGATCGGTCTTATAAGCACCTTCATAGGCATCTAGGATATTATCACCGATTGCCACACCACAAGGGTTAGCATGTTTAACGATCACACAAGCTGGCTCTGCAAACTCTTTAACACACTCAAGGGCGGCGTCAGTATCGGCAATGTTGTTATAAGATAACGCTTTACCTTGCAGTTGTGTTGCGGTTGCAACGGATGCTTCTTGGATATTAGTCTCAACATAAAATGCAGCATCTTGATGACCATTTTCACCGTAACGCATATCTTGTTTTTTGTTGAATTGCATGTTGAAAGTACGTGGGAATTTAGACTCTTCATCACCTTCTTTATTTTCGCCGTAACTTGGTACCATAGTACCAAAGTAGTTAGCAATCATGCCGTCATATTGAGCAGTATGCTCATAGGCAGCAATCGCTAAATCAAAACGCGTTTTGTAAAGTAAACTGCCGTCATTTTCATTCATTTCATCAAGAATACGCGAGTAATCACTTGCATTAACGACGATTGCCACATCTTTATGGTTTTTAGCCGCAGCGCGAACCATCGTTGGACCGCCAATATCAATATTTTCAATTGCATCTTCTAAAGAACAATCTAGGCGAGCCACGGTTTGTGCAAATGGATAAAGATTCACCACAACCATATCAATGGCAATAATGTCATTTTCTGACATGATCGCTTCATCAATACCACGACGTGCAAGAATACCGCCATGAATTTTTGGATGAAGGGTTTTAACACGCCCGTCCATCATCTCAGGAAAACCAGTATAATCAGATACTTCCGTTACTTTTATGCCATGATCAGCAAGTAGTTTACAGGTTCCACCCGTAGAGAGAATATCGACGCCTTTGGCCGCTAACTCTCTTGCAAACTCAACAATGCCAGATTTATCTGAAACACTTAATAACGCTCGTTTAATCGGTCGGCTACTTTCCATTTTATTACTCATTCCTCGGTTGATGAATTAATAAGCAAAACCATGCATTGGTTTTTCAACTTATAAAAAAATTCTTTGGACTAGGATCGCTATTCTACCCGAAAACGATGGCAATTTGAGCGTTTATAATGAAAAAAATTCGCTTTTTATTGTGTCGTGATACTGACTACTTAAGTTGCGCTTTAAAATGGTATTTTCCTAGCAATTTATAATGGGCATTTATAACGAGTGCAAGGCTGTAAATAGGGGGATGGCAATGGTTAGATTGTAACAAAAGAGTAATCGATAACGTTAAGCGGTAACAATGCCGTTACCAAAACAAATGGTAACGGCTATCAAAAGATTAAAGGTGGTAAGGCTGACTCAATTCATGCACGGCATCGACAAATACTTTGGCATTTTCTGGTGGAACATCCAAATGAATACCATGCCCTAAATTAAATACGTGGCCACTGCCATTGCCAAAACCTTTTAAAATTTCAGCAACTTCTTGACGGATGCGTTGTGGGGATGCATATAACATGGATGGATCCATATTGCCTTGTAGCGCAACACGAGAACCAACTCTTGCTTTAGCTTCAGCCATATCAATAGTCCAGTCAAGGCCAATACCATCACACCCAGTATCTGCGATAGACTCTAACCACTGCCCACCATTTTTAGTAAACAAGGTAACCGGTATTTTTTTGCCTTCATAATTTCTTATCAAGCCCGCAACGATTTTCGCCATATATTGTAGTGAAAAATCTTTATAATCTCGCGGTGACAAAACGCCGCCCCAAGTATCAAAAATCATCACTGACTGTGCGCCAGCCGCTATTTGACCATTTAAATAGGCGATAACAGAATCGGCTAATTTATCTAGCAGGGTATGTAATATTTGTGGCTCAGAAAATGCCATTTTTTTAATTTTAGTAAATGCCTTAGAGCTTCCCCCTTCCACCATGTAAGTCGCTAATGTCCACGGACTACCTGAAAAACCAATCAGTGGAACTTCACCTTTTAACTCACGACGGATGGTGCGCACCGCGTTCATAACGTACTGCAATTCACCTTCAGGATCTGGCATGATTAAATGGTCGACATCTTTTTTACAACGAATAGGGCGTTCGAATTTAGGCCCCTCTCCCTCTGAAAAATAGAGCCCCAGCCCCATCGCATCAGGAATCGTTAATATATCTGAAAATAAAATAGCGGCATCGAGTTCAAAACGGCGTAATGGTTGCAATGTCACTTCACAGGCAAGATCAGCATTGCGACATAGCGACATGAAATCGCCAGCTTCTGCTCGTGTTGCTTTATATTCAGGCAAATATCTCCCCGCTTGGCGCATCATCCAAACAGGTGTTTTATCGACAGGTTGCTTTAATAACGCACGAATATAGCGATCATTTTTTAATTCAGTCATACAACTTTTATTCCATTATAAAATTGGATTTAATATTTTCGAGATGTTAACACTTTTAACATCTTTTTTTACAAAAAATCAAGAAATCGATAACGCTAATCAATATCCGTAATTATCTTTGTAATTAATTTTCTTGCTAACGTCCCTGTATTAGGTAGTTCAGGCAAATTATCAATATCGTACCAGTCAGCACTACAAAGCTCTTTAGGGTCAATATTAATGTCACCTGAAGCATAATCTGCTATATATCCAACCATTAATGAATGGGGAAAAGGCCAAGGTTGACTGGTGACATATTGAATGTTTTTAATTTTTATTCCCGACTCCTCATAAACTTCACGTTCTACGCAAGTTTCGAGTGTTTCCCCTGCTTCAACAAACCCGGCCAAGACCGTATAAACAGGGTTGTTATCATTCTTATGACGTTGATGCAGGGCTAATAAAATCTGTTTTTGTTTACGAATGCCAACAATAATACACGGAGAAACGCGAGGATAACAACGGTGTTCGCAGTGATAACACTTCATGGCAATTTCCCAATGAATCGCACTCATCTTTTCACCACAATGGCCACAATATTGGTGGGTTTTATAAAAATGCGCAACCTGAAATGCCCTCCCTGCTATATCAAACAAAAGATCATCAACTCGCCCAAGCAGGAAGCGTAAATTCGAATATTCACCTAGGCCAACATCTAATTTTTCCTGAAGATGAACTAAATAGCATGGACTAGACTGATAGCTGCCGATATTGACTCTATCAGCAACGAGTTGTTCTGAAAATGGCAAATCATCAAGATTTCCATAGGGGATAAAATCGCCCTGTGGCTGTAAAATAATTTCATTATGAGCAACAATAAACCACCATGCATTTTGCTGATAATCTATCTTTGATTTAACTGGTTTCATCTCCCCTCCCCTTGACGAATTTAACTCAATTAGTGCCTGCTAAATTTTAACAGGTAGCAGCTTACATCACAGTTATACAGGAAGATTATCATGATATTCAAATTGAAGTTGACGCTAACTTAATTTTTGTTTACTTTCGCTGTTAAAACTTATTACATAATCTATTTAAGGCTGTCATATGCTAACCAAATTAGAACAAGCAAAAGAAGAATGGGGTGGCACACTTGCAGTTATTGATAAGTGGCTTGAAGAGCGCCAAAGCTTAGTTGTTTTATATTGCGAACTAGCGGGATTACCGCCTTATCAGCAAGAGACTCGTAGCTTACCTACACAAGAGAAAATAACGCAATTTTGTCAAATGTTACTCGACTATGCATCGAAGGGCCATTTTGAAATTTACGAGCAAATTATTCTGCAATGTAAATTAGATGGTGAAGAAAATTTAAAAATTGCTCAAGAGCTCTATTCGCGCATCACCACGACGACGGATACGGCATTAAATTTCAATGATAAATATGCAGAAGCAAAGGGTGATAAAAACTTACTCGACTTTGACCAAGATTTGTCGGAATTAGGCCAAGTTATGGAGAGCCGTTTTGAGCGTGAAGACCAACTACTTGAAGTGGTACATTTACACCACACGCTTGCCTAGCTGTTGTTCATATAAGCAAAAACCAATCTTTTCTACATTGGTTTTTGCTCTTCCGTTCAATAATAACCGACCTGCTACCTAAGGCAAATCCATTACCTGCGAATCTAAACTATTTTTTATCAATAAAAAATACTCTTTGATAAAATCAATCTGCGTTCTGTTGGCTGGCTTATTCCAACGTTGTCCTAATATTTGTTCTAGGTCATCAACCAACTTATCGCCTTCTGCAACCACAGTGAGGCGCGTTTCATTACTCAAGTGCGGTTGCTGTTGGCAAAAGCATAACAACATATCAACGACTTGATCTGAGACGATATCTGCGATGATATCACCTTCCTCTGAATTAATTTGACCTTCAAAAATATCTAGGTTGTCAGCAAAATAACCAACACATGCCTTGTAAGCATCACTTTCTAATAACATAATGATCTACCCTGAAATTAATGATTGCTATATAAAATAATAGTACGACTTAAGCAACTCGTGCAATTAAATGGATGCTAAACCCAACTCTTTTAAAAATAGGTCTCTTCGTTGCTCAAATACCTTCATCTGTTTTTTAGGTACCTCTTGAGATAACGGTAAATCGACACGCATAGCATCAACGGGTCTGTTGTAGACATGGAATTCGTAATGCAAATGAGGTCCGGTTGAACGGCCTGTATTACCACTTTTAGCAACTAACTCTCCCATTTTAACATGCTGCCCTTTATGCACATATATTTTACTTAAATGTAAAAAGCGCGTGGTGTATTTACGTCCAAGTTTTATCACCACATAGTTACCAGCAGCAGCATGATACCCCACTCGCTCGACAACGCCATCGCCAATTGAGTAGACTTTTGTACCAGTTGGCACGGCAAAATCGGTACCATTATGGGGTCTGACTTTTTTCGTTACAGGGTGTAAACGTTTTGGATTAAAGTTGGAGCTAATACGATATTTTTGCTTAAGTGGTACACGTTTATAAGCTTTATTCAAACCGCGTCCCTGTTGATCGTAATAACGCCCATCTTCATTAAGGAATGCCGTATAGGTTTGTCGACGGGTGTTGATGATAACCGCTAGCACTTCACTATCTAAGCTATACTGACCATCGATATACTGCTTAGATACCAACACATTAAAGGTATCTCCTGCTTGCAGCTGACGGCGAAAATCAATCCGGTCCTGTAGTGCATCTGATATCTGTTGAATCTGCCCTGAGGTCAGCCCTGCATCTATTGCATTATTATAAAAACTACCTGTTATTGACCCTTCATATGAACTATTTTGCCACTCACCTTGTTTCGTTTCTAACAGGGCAACATACTCATTATCCTTAAGTGTAAAGGTCAATGTATTAGCCAGATCAATAATGACCTTCAAAGCCATTAATTTATTATCAGGCGAAATTAGTAAGTAAATTTGCTGACCAGGTAATAAGTTATCTAAACGTAAATACTGTCTATCGACCTCAAGGAGTTCTTGTAGTAATGCCGCTGACAACCCCTCTTTTTCAAATATCGCACTAAGTGTATCGCCCTTTTCTATTTCAATTTGTACTTCTCTATAACCGAGCGGATTTGGCAGTGTATCAACATATTCCGCAGCCACTCCTTCAGCGGGCTCTAAACTTGCCTTGGTTTGTAATTTTGTTGAGCTAGGCTCGGCAACATTTTGACTAATAGATGGCAATTTCAATTGTCTTTTAATACTTTTGTCTTTAACCCTTTGCATCGGCATAAAAGAAATGACCAATAAAAAAACAAACAATATAATTAAAGCAAAAAAATGTTTTTTTGGTAAGTTATTGATAAATGAAACAAATGAAAGTAAAAATGCTTTTAGGCGGATAAAAAAAGTCATATATAGAACTCAAGAGCTAAAATGAATACAGCCGAAATAGAAAAATGAGGCGCTAGTATATACCCATGATACTTCAAGATGCAAAGTCAACAAGAAAAAGTGTTGGCGTAAAATAACCAAGCGCTTCATCCTATTCGTGAAGTTAAATAAAAGGGTGTTTTTCATCACAGAAAAATGTATTATAGACGTCTAGATGTAAAAACATCTAAAATAATTACACTCATCTCATTTTAGGAGTCCATATGTCACGTGACTTATTCACTTCAGAATCCGTTTCTGAAGGTCATCCAGATAAAATCGCCGATCAAATTTCCGATGCGGTACTTGATGCCATTTTAAAACAAGATAAAAAAGCACGTGTTGCCTGTGAAACCTATGTCAAAACAGGTATGGTGATGGTGGGTGGTGAAATCACTACCGATGCATGGGTTGATATTGAAGAGATCACTCGTAACACGGTACGTGATATTGGTTACACCAGCTCTGAAATGGGATTTGATGCCGATTCTTGTGCAGTCCTTAACGTAGTGGGTAAACAGTCGCCTGATATTAATCAAGGTGTTGATCGTAGTGATCCACATGAGCAAGGAGCCGGCGATCAGGGACTTATGTTTGGTTATGCAACCAATGAAACAGAAGTCTATATGCCAGCCCCTATCACTTATGCTCACCGTTTAGTGAAACGCCAAGCAGAAGTTCGCAAAAATCAAACATTGCCATGGCTGCGTCCTGACGCAAAAAGCCAAGTAACCTTTGCCTATGATAATGGCAAAATTGTTGGTATCGATGCCGTCGTATTATCCACACAGCACTCTGAAGGTATTAAGCAATCTGATTTGATTGAAGCGGTAATGGAAGAGATCATCAAACCTGTATTACCAGCAGATCTATTAACAGAGCAGACTAAATACTTCATAAACCCAACGGGTCGTTTTGTTATTGGTGGCCCTGTTGGCGACTGTGGTTTAACTGGACGTAAAATTATCGTTGATACTTACGGTGGTACTGCGCGACATGGCGGCGGTGCATTCTCTGGTAAAGATCCTTCTAAGGTTGACCGTAGTGCTGCTTATGCTGCACGTTATGTTGCCAAGAATATCGTTGCGGCTGGTCTTGCGGATCGTTGTGAAATACAAGTTTCCTATGCTATTGGTGTTGCAGAGCCGACCTCAATTAGTGTTGAGACTTTCGGCACAGAAAAAGTGAAGAAAGAGCTGATCATTCAACTTATCCGTGAACATTTTGATTTACGCCCATACGGGTTAATCGAAATGTTAGATCTTATCCAGCCAATTTACCAAGCGACGGCAGCCTATGGTCACTTTGGTCGAAATGAGTTTCCTTGGGAAGCACTGAATAAAGTTGAAGATCTGAAAGCTGCCGCATTTTAAGAGAGATAACCAACTCTTTTATGGTCAGTAACGAAGATAAAAAAGCACTGCAAGTTAAAGGTGAAACATGTTTCATTTTAGCTGAGTGCTTTTTTAATCGCTCTTTTCAGCGCCCAAGTTACCTCTTTAATCAACGAGGAAAGAGCGCAGCAACGGCACATCTACAGCGTAATTTAATTAAATTCAACGCGATCCTTTATCAACAAAATAAAGAAACCTTTTTACAACAGGTCGTCGCCCACGAAGTCGCTCATCTAATTGTTTATCAATGCTACGGTAAGGTTCGTCCGCACGGTAAAGAGTGGCAAAAGGTGATGCGTGATGTATTCCACTGCCCACCTCACACGACTCACTCATTAGATATAAGCGATGTGGTTGGTCAACAATTTACTTATCAATGTCAATGCAGCAGCCATCAACTCAGCATACGCCGCCATAATAAAGTATTAAAAGGGGGTCAATATCTATGTACCCGTTGTAAAACCCTATTAACAGCTAAGAACGCTTAAAATTGTCTAAAATAATCCCCGTTGCCATAGCAACATTTAATGATTCCGCCATGCCAAAGTTCGGGATAGTGATTTTATCACTAATAAACTCTCCGACCTCATCGGAAATACCATGTGACTCGCTGCCCATGACAATAAAAGCACTATCAGCCAGTTGAGCTTGATGAATATTCTCCCCCTCTAAAAAGGCACCATAAATAGGCCGATTTTGCTGACTTAAGTATGCTGACAATGGGGTATGACTAACCTGAACTCGCGCAAAGGATCCCATCGTCGCTGCAATCACTTTTGGGTTATAAAAATCAGCACACTCGGGACTACATACAATGCGTTTAATGCCATACCAATCCGCAACCCGTATTATCGTGCCAAGGTTGCCAGGATCACCAACTTGGTCAAGGACTAAAATCAATTCATGCTTACCAATAATTGGGACTTCGTGGGTTTTACATTCGGCAACGGCAACAACACTATTATTGGATATCAGTGTACCAGCCTTACTTAGCTCATTTTCAGTCGCTGCAAAGATAATATTTAGTAGACCTTTTTCTGCGAGTAATGCACTATTTTTATTAATGTAGCTAGCGGTTGCAAAAATAGACTCTATTGTGAAATCAGAGGCCATTAATTCGGCAACATTTTTCTCCCCTTGTACTAAGAACAAACCATGTTTTTTGCGTTGTTTTTTTAACTCAAGCGCTTGTATAAGTTTTAACTGATTTTTAGATAACATATTAATATTCCATCTTATCGCTATAGGTAACAACACATAATAAGTGCATCTTCACGGCCATTTTCGCAGGGATAATAGTCTTTACGTCGATCAACCTCGACAAATCCAGCTTGACTATACAGCGATAGTGCATTGAGGTTCGATTCGCGTACCTCTAACCAAATTTCTTGCTCATCTTTTTGCCTTGCATGATCGAGCAAGAATTGTAATAACTTCCTCCCTAGACCACGACCTTGATTTGTAGGTGAAATGGCAATATTCATTAAGGTGACTTCGCCAGCAACGGAACGGCGACAAAAAAACCGACCACCTGACCATTTTCTAATAAGAGATGATTAAAATAACGTTTACCAAAATTACTTAAAAATAGATTTTTTGACCAAGGGTGACTATGACAACGGCATTCAATGAGATGCACTGCTTCAATGTCAGCCAACCCCATCGGGAGAATATCCAGCTCACTGTTTTGATTATTTTTTAAAGGCACAAAATTGCTTCCATAGGGATTTTTTATGGTGTGGATTATTGGCTAACTGAGACACTGGTACAGAATTTAACACTTTATGCCCATAGGGCTGGTTAATTTTACCCAAGGTTGACCAAATATATTCGGGTAAGACACCCTGTTGGGCTTCAAATTCAGCCATTGAACAATGATAAACTTGCTCGGGGGAAAATTGAAATGCTTTTAATATATTCCCCATTAATGGATGCGCAAACTCAGCCTCTTCTATTAAGATCAGCAGTGCATAACGGCTTAAATCGACATTTTTTTTGCCTGCTTCACAGGCAAACAATTCGGGCTTACGTACTTGCCAACGAGTGATCCCCATCTCTTGCAAGTAAACTGCTTTTTGATGTTGCATAATAGCAATCCGTCTTTATTCACCTAAAAAAGCAAATATAGCATGAATAAATGCCAAGCGAGTAAACAATCAATTTCACGAGTGCTGTTTTATAAACACCTCGCCAAGGCGTATTTTGAAGATATAACCAATAGTTATCGTGAGCGACCGATATATCAACAACGCCGCTCACGCTAACAATAAACAACTATTACTGGGTCGCTGCAGGCGGTGCAATTGCTTTGCTCTTCTCATTTGCTTTGCCTGATTTTCCAAGTGCAGTTAAACAAGGGTGTTTATCTTCTATCACTGACTCTACTAATTTTTGTGCTAAGTAAGAAGTACCTAAGGTAAGTATTGCTGCACCAATAGTCGCCCCTGTTTTCGTTGCCCCGGCAATATCGAGAATCGGTTTAGGGTTCGCTAACGTCCCGCCTAAACCAACACTGCGAGTAAGGTCACCCGCATCAATAGCAGCAAAACCTACACTGTGGGAGCTAATTTGAAAACCTAATCCCTCTGTTTTCAAATCGATCTCGCCACTACCTACAATAACCGTTTTATTACTTTTCAATGCAATGCTCTTATCCGCTAAAGCATGGCCATCTTTTATATCAAAACGGACAACGCCACACTCTAATAAGGAGCCCTGTGTTTTACTTTCCGTTGGAGCAAGCGCTGAAATAAGTGATGCAATCATATCGCCAGCAATTAAATCCATAGTACCATTAGCCAATTTAGCCTGGCCAATATCAAGAATCGTTTCACCATTCAATCCCGCCATTATCTCGCTAATTGAATCACCACTCCCCTGCAGCGCAATATGAACTTTAGAATCACCACCACTGATGTGCTCCTTCAATTTATCAAATTTACCCAACTCTAATTTATCGGAGTCAAGATTAACCATCAATAGAGGTTTGCCTTGGCTTGGTGATGCATCTAAAAGCAACTCCCCCTTAATAGTACCTCCTTGCAACTGCGCTTGTAGTGGTTTTACTAACAATTTGCTGTTATTCAGGTTGACGACAAATTTAAGATCTTTGATAACCTCACTCGGCAGCTCTAGTCGACCAATACTATAATCAATATTCGCATTAAGTGAACTTAATGACTGCAAAGGTAAAGGTGTACTAGGAAACACTTTATCACTTTTAACCGCGACAACGGGTTGCTTCTCTTGTTCTGTCACTGGGTCATTTTGAAATGGTTTTAAGTCAAGGAGATTACTCATTATTGTTGCTGAAATAGCGATAGGTTGTTTTCTCTCAATGGTGATAGCCCCTTTTAAATCAATATTATCAAGCTTAAGGTCAAGCTCTGATATTTTATAATCGCTAGGCGAGGTATTCAACTTTGCTTTCAAGTTAACAGGGCCCACCTGAGGCAGTTCGGTTTGACCTAATGCACCTAACTCTGCAAGATCGGTTGCAACTAACTCAAGATTGATCTCATCACCTTGCCCGGGTGATTTTTGCGAAATCTCCCCGTCGGCATCAAGACGGATTTTATTTAAATCAGCATTGACTTTAAACTGGTAAAAGCCCCCAATACTGGAGGCTTTACCAGCCACTTCAATAGGGCCCATACTCGGCAGTTCAGTGTTAGCCAACTTGCCCAATGGTTGTAGATCCGGCCCTTTTACAAGAAAGTTGATGTTATCACCTTTACCATCAAATTTTTGCGAAACCTGACCATCGGCATCGACTTTTATATCGTCAACGGTGGTGTTTAATTTAAACAGATACGCTCCATTAGCACTTGCCACTTTAGCGTTAATATCAACGGGGCCCATATCGGCTAGTTCTAGGTTAGCGAGTTTACCTAGTTGTTGTAAATTGGGCCCTGTTATTTGAAGGTTAATCGCATCGCCTTGACCATCGAGTGATTGTGCAACTTGGCCATCGCTATGCACGTTAATTTGGTCAATATCCCCCTTTAAGGTAAAACGATAAAAACCATTTTCAGTGATTGTGTTACCGGTGACTTTGATGGTATCGATCTTCGGCATTGCATACCCAGTGAGTTGAGTAATATCGTTAAGATCGGGCGTATCAATAGCAAAATCAATATTTAACAGCGGCATTTTGCTCGTTAGCGGTAATGCTACGTCTCCCTGCAATTGGGTATTAAAATCCCCCAGTTTTCCACGAAGATCCATCTTGAAAGGTTTCCCAACAAGCAGAGCATGTATTAATGAAGTCGATCCATTTAGAGCAACATCAACACCTTTATATTTTGCTGCAATATCCCACTCTTGCAAACCATCGACAATATGATTTACATGCAGTTTGTCTACCACTAATTGGAGTTCTTTTTCTGCATGATTTTTTATGGAAATATGGCTATTTTGCAATAGGGCTTGATGTAACAGTATCTCCGTTTGTACTCCTGAAGAGGGGTGCTGAGTCGTCTCTTTTTTGGCTTCACCGAGTTCCCAGTTACTGACTCCCTGTGCATTGGTTTCTATTAACATATCGAGGTCGCTCACGGATAATTCCGTCACTTCGATTTTATTCGATAATAGTGGGATGAATTTTAACGCTAATACTGCTTCACCCGCCTTAAGCATATCGGCTTGACTTCCCCATGACGCATTCTGAATATGTACATCACGTAATAACATATAAGGCGTTAATGAAACAACCAGCTGCATATCCCCATTAATTTTTACATTTCGTCCTAAAATCTCGGTAAATTGATTTTCAATGAGAGTGCGATGTTCGCTAAGCTCAACACGGTTGAGCCATGCAATCATCGCCGTGATGAGAACTAAAAAAGCAATAAGAATAAAGCATAAATATTTAACTATTTTCATATAATTCATCCATTAAGAATATGAGCACAATCTGAAGTTTCATATAAAGAGAAGTAAATCAATCCGTTACTAATGCGGATCATACTGTAACAAATGCGTCACGCATACAGATCATTTACAGGCAAACGTGTTTAGTATAGTGCGATAACCAATTTTTTATTATCGCATATGAATAAATTCTTTAACTAAAGTGGCTTAATATTTGATTTATATTGGTAAGCAGAAGCAAAACCGCACCACTGTATTAGTTAATAGTTAGCAAAATGAGGATATGATCCCAGTAATATAAGCGCTATTTTGCCAAACTCAATCTGACTTATCACAACCACTCAATAGCGCCTTAAAGGTTTTTTGATGCAACTGATTATATCCTTATTACAACAGCTTAGCGTGTACTTAGTGATTGCCTATCTATTAAGTAAAACGCCACTTTTTATGCCATTAACAACGGTTTCAGGACATTTATCGCAGCGCATCACCTGTTATATCATTTTTAGTTTATTCTGTATTTTAGGCACCTATTTTGGTTTGACCATTGAAAATGCTATCGCCAATACTCGTGCCATTGGTGCCGTCATGGGGGGATTATTAGGCGGGCCAATCGTTGGTTTTTTTGTCGGCTTAACGGGTGGTGTGCATCGTTATACGATGGGAGGTTTTACCGATACCGCCTGTGCGATTTCCACTACGGCGGAAGGATTACTGGGTGGTTTCGTGCATAGCTATTATGTTCGCCGTGGCTTGGTCGATAAAATCTTCACCCCTTACATTGTTTTCATCGTACTGTTAGTTGCAGAAGTGATGCAGATGGTGATTATATTAGTGATTGCCTCCCCCTTTGAGGATGCACTCCATTTAGTACAATCTATTGCACTGCCGATGATTATTGCTAACTCAATCGGTGCGGCTCTGTTTATGAGTATTATTCAAGATAGAAAAGCGATCTACGAAAAATACTCTGCTGCTTTTTCCAATAAAGCCCTTAAAATTGCAGAACGATCCGTGGGTAAACTAAGTAGTGGATTTAATCAACAAAGCACCAAAGAGATCGCACAAATTATTTACGAAGAGACGGGGGTGGGTGCGGTTTCGATTACAGATAGAGAGAAAATCCTCGCTTTTATTGGTATCGGTGCCGATCACCATCTGCCAGGTACTCCTATTTCATCCGCCTATACCAAACAAGCGATTGAAAATGGTGAATTAATCTATGCCGATGGTTATGAAATTCCATACCAATGTTCACTACACCCTAAATGTAAATTAGGATCGGCACTCATTATCCCGCTCATGGAAGATGAAAATAGTGTATTAGGCACCATAAAACTCTATGAACCTAAGCAAAAATTGTTTTCGACCATTAATCGAACACTCGGTGAAGGGTTGGCAAAATTGCTATCTAACCAGATATTAACAGGCCGCTATATAGAACAGCAAAGCTTATTAGCACAGGCTGAATTGCGTTTATTACAAGCGCAAGTTAATCCTCACTTCTTATTTAACGCCCTCAACACTATCAGTGCTATTATTCGCCATGATCCCAATAAAGCCCGTGAACTCATTCAACATCTGTCACAATTCTTTAGACGCAATTTGAAACAAAATATTAAGTCAGTCACTATTCGCGAGGAGTTAGCTCATATCAATGCTTATCTCGAAGTAGAGCTCGCTCGTTTTTCTGATAAGTTACATGTGCAATTTTCCATCGATGATGCATTACTGGATATTGAAGTGCCGACATTCACTCTACAACCACTCGTTGAAAATGCCATCAAACATGGAACATCGACTCTATTATCGGACGCTTGCATTATTATTAGAGGCGAAATCATCAGCCACAACGCAGAAAAACTCGTGAAACTACAGGTGATAGACAATGCAGGAACCTATCAACTAAAAGAGAATGACAGCGGGCTGGGATCGCAAATTGTCGACAAACGTTTAAAAAATCGTTTTGGTAATGCCTATGGCTTAACAATGCATTGCCAAACGGGTATCAGCACGACGGCTGAAATATTGTTTCCCCTTCCTCTAATAAGCAATAACGGAGATAAACAGCCATGTTGTTAAAAGCAATCGTCATTGATGATGAGCACTATGCACGCGAAGAGCTAATTGCTTTACTGAATGAAACGGGACAAGTAGAAGTTGTCGCTTCCTGTGAAAATGCCATTACCGGATTACAAAAAATACATAGTTTAAAACCGGATGTCGTTTTCTTAGATATTCAAATGCCACAGATAACAGGTCTGGAAATGCTAAGTATGCTTGACCATGAAACAATGCCAATGATGGTGTTTGTCTCCGCCTACGATCAACACGCATTACAGGCCTTTGAAGAAAACGCCTTTGATTATATTTTAAAACCCGTAGAACCTAGCCGATTAGCGAAAACAATAAAAAACCTACATGCCATCACCGTAAAAAAAGACTACAGCCAATTAGTACAAGATAAGCTAGAACTAATCCCCTGTATGGGCTACAACCGAATTCTATTGTTAAAAGCACAGGACATTGAACTCGCCTATTCCGATCAATCCGGTGTACATATCGTTAGTCATGAAACTAACAAAAACAACCAAACGACAACCTGTTCACTCAGCTTAAAAGTACTTGAAGAAAAAACCTGCTTGCTACGCTGCCATCGCCAATATTTAATTAATACCAATATGATACGAGAAATAAAATTACTGGATAACTCATTGGCTGAAATTATCACTCATAATGGCGCTGTTGCCCCCGTGAGTCGCCGCTACTTAAAAACATTAAAGGATAGATTAGGGCTCTCTTAGCCCTCATCTCAGCAAGTCAAAAAACCACTTAATATCGCTATCAGCCACTTAAATTGCTATATGGCCACTGCCTTTTTTTCAAGGTGACTCTAATTTCTATGCGCGTAAAGTGCTAACTACAAAACTAATAAGTCACTTTTATTAACGTTCAAAGGAGAGAATAATATGTTGTGGTTTTTATCTTGTGTCGCGATGTTACTCGCTGGATATTTTATCTATGGCACCATCGTTGAAAAAATTTTTGGCATAAAGCATAAACGCACCACCCCCGCCTATAGCAAGCATGACGGTGTGGATTATGTGCCCATGAATAAAGGTAGAGTTTGGTTAGTACAACTACTAAATATTGCAGGCATCGGCCCTATTTTTGGTCCAATAATGGGCGCACTATACGGCCCCGCAGCCATGCTATGGATCGTTTTCGGTTGTATTTTTGCCGGCGCGGTACATGATTATTTTTCTGGCATGTTATCTATTCGTAACGGTGGCGCATCAGTCCCCACGATCACCGGAAAATATCTCGGACAAGGCGCAAAACATTTTATGAATATTTTTGCCCTGGTCCTGTTATTGTTAGTCGGTGTGGTTTTCGTCTCCGCACCAGCGAATATGATCACCAACCTAGTTAATCAACAAACTGATTTAGCGATGCCGCTAATCACCATGGTTATTGTGATTTTTACCTATTATGTGATCGCAACCATTGTCCCAATTGATAAAATTATCGGTCGTTTCTACCCATTTTTTGGTGCGTTATTAGTATTTATGTCGGTCGGACTTGTCGTCGCATTAGCCTTTTCAAGTGAACATAGTATGCTTGCTAACTATGCAATAAGCGATATGTTCAGCAACATGAACCCTAACAATTTACCACTCTGGCCAGCCCTATTTATCACCATTGCCTGTGGTGCAATTTCTGGCTTCCATGCCACACAATCTCCATTGATGGCGCGTTGCATTGAAAATGAAGGCAATGGCCGCTTTGTATTTTTTGGCGCAATGATTGGTGAAGGCATTATCGCCTTAATTTGGTGTGCATTAGCGCTTTCGTTCTTTGGTTCGGTTGATTCATTAGCCGAAGCGGTAAAAGCGGGTGGCCCTGGTAGTGTTGTTTATGGCACTTCGATTGGCCTACTCGGTACCTTTGGTGGCATTATCGCCTTCTTAGGGGTCGTTATTTTACCTATCACATCCGGAGATACTGCATTCCGTTCAAGTCGTTTGATCCTCGCTGAATATTTCAACATGGAACAAAAAACAATTCGCAACCGTTTACTAATGGCATTACCGCTGTTCACTATCGGCGCAATATTAACACAGGTCGATTTTGGTATTATCTGGCGCTACTTTGGTTTTGCCAACCAAACGACCGCTGTGATGATGCTCTGGACAGCTTCTGCTTATTTGCTCCGACATAATAAATTCCACTGGATAACGACCGTGCCAGCGATGTTTATGACTACCGTATGTATTACATTTATCCTTAGTAATACAACCTTAGGATTTGGTTTGGGTATCAATATCGCAACGGTAATGGGCATTGTCGCCATGTTAATGATCACCACCTATGTGATTAAAAAATCTAAAGGTAAACATATTGCCGATGAGCCCGTTGCAGGCGAAGAGGAAATTGCTCCCAACTTGAGTATGTAACCTACCTATTTTTACGGCGTAGCAATCGCTAACTATTGCTACGCCTAAATAGAGCATATAACTACAGGAATTCCTATAATCGATTAAACGTCCATTTGCCGATTGATAAAGTAAGCTAGTTTGCGTATGCCATCTTCACGCGCATTGGCATCTTGCTCACTAAAATTAATACGCATGCAATTGCGAAACTTTCCCGTTGCAGAAAATAGCGTACCGGGTGCGATATTAACACCGCCCTCTCGACACTCCGAGGCTAACTTCACCACGTCGACCACTTTCGGTAACTCCACCCACATGATGTATCCCCCTTTCGGGAAACTGCAACAAATCTGCGTGGGTAAATATTTATTCATCGCAGCCATTATCTGATCTCGACCTTGCTTGTACAACAAACGCATCCGGCGCAGATGCCGAGCATAGGCCCCCTTTCGTATAAAGTCGGCAATCGCTATTTGTGGCAACGTCGGGCACATCGAACTACTTACGTATTTAATATGGGTGACTTTATCGCGATAACGCCCTGGCGCAATCCAGCCGACTCGCATCCCTGGCGCAATCGTTTTAGAAAAAGAGGAGCAAAGCATAACCCGTCCATCTTCATCAAAGGATTTAATGGTGCGAGGACGAGGATATTGAAAAGATAAATCACCATAAATATCATCTTCAATAATGGCAATGTCATAGCTTTGTGCGAGCTGATAAAGACGTTTTTTATGCGCCTCAGACATAATATAGCCCATCGGATTATTGCACGTAGGTGTCAGCAAAATAGCTTTAATAGGCCATTGATCTAAGGCGAGTTCTAAGGCTTCTAAACTAAGTCCCGTTTCAGGATGGGTGGGAATTTCCAACGCCTTTAAATTCGATGCTTTAATGGCTTGCATCGAGCCATAAAAACTTGGTGATTCAATGGCAACAATGTCGCCGGGTTGAGTCGCCGCACGTAAACAGACCGATAATGCTTCTTGGCAACCAGAGGTCACCACAATATCATCGGGATGCAATAAACATCCAGACCCAGCCGCAAGCGAGGTTAATTGCTCTCGTAACTCCAATGAACCGCGAAGATCTCCATAGGGTAAGCTGATCTGCCCACTATGGCGGGTTAAATCAGACAACTTTTTCAATAATGGTTGCAACGAAGCAGCGGTCATATTAGGCATCGCATGCTGCAACTCGACCGTACCAGCAATATTTTGACTCAACAGTAGCCCTAACACCTCTTCCCACTGTGATATATCGAGGGGTCGTTGTGGTGGTCGTGACGTTTCAGGTAAATTATAAGTCGGCGCTTGGGAAGTCACAAAATACCCAGACTTCGGTCGAGCCTCCACCAGCCCTTCCATCTCAACTTGCCGATACGCTTCCTGTACCGTTGAAATGCTTACCCCATGGTCACTTGACAATTGACGAACAGAAGGTAAACGCTCACCAACTTGAAATAATCCTTGCTCAATATGCATACGTAAATGATCAGCTAACTGCTCATACAGTTTCATAAAGCACTCCCTCACCTTTATCTGTAACGAATAATAAACAATACAGACAAAAATTACCCATACAGATTAAATATAAAATGACAATACAGCTAATTTATGTGCATTTTGTATTGTTTATTTAACTTTTTCTGAGTCTGTATTGTTTTTAAGGGGAGATTAAAATGGTTTCACAGTAGCGAGTATAAGTGGCAAAGGATGCAATAGGAGATCAACATGGAAAATAATTTGTTAATGGCATTGCTTATATTTAGCTTTGTTATGTCAGTAACACCAGGACCCAACAACATAATGCTGTTGAGCTCTGGCGCACAGTTTGGCTATAAACGGACCTTGCCACATATTGCAGGTATCATTATTGGTGTCGCACTACTGCTCACAACCTTATTACTTGGGTTCGGGGCTGTTTTTCAATTTTATCCACCACTCTATCAAATATTACAAATAGTAGGGTCTCTCTATCTGTTATGGTTATCGTGGAAAATCGCCACTGCACCGACCAACACAGAGCTAGTTAACACCAACAATAATATTTCGCAGCCAATGAATATGCTATCTGCTATCACATTTCAATTTGTTAATCCAAAAGCTTGGGCAATGGGTATCGCAAGCGTGACTACCTTTACACTCGCAGGAGAGCACTATTTTAGGTCAGGATTATGGATCCTCGCTTGCTTTGCCATAATGGGGTTTATTGCCATTAGCATTTGGGCTGCACTCGGTCAGGCGATAGGACAATATTTAACAACGCAATCGCGAAAGAAAAAGTTTAATTATTTAATGGGGATATTAACTGCTGCAACGATACTGCTGATTATTAGCGATTAGTGCCCCCAACTCAGGATAAGCAAAGCGGCGTAGCTATTGCGGCGCAGGAATACACGGAAATAGTGATGCTATATCGATTTGCTTATCCTGAGTTGAAGTTAACTATTTTCTTCGTTATGGTATGGATATTTCACGTGGCCATAGCGAATAATTAAAATAGATAGCGCAAAAACAAGCACCGCACCAACCAGTGCCAACAACCTCGCAGTGTCTAAATTTTTCATATCAAGAATGATGTAACGTGCAATTGCTACGATCGCAATATATAAAGGCATACGTACAGGTAATTTCCCTGATTTTAGGTATATGCCGACCATAGCGAAGACTTCAAGGTAGATAAAAAGCAGTAGAAGATCCGCCAGCGTTACCTGCATTGCCAAAAACATAGAAGTGATTTCAAAACACATAGCGACTATCGTTGCGATAGCAATAACGGTTAAGCCAATATATTCTGCCACCAGCAAAAATTTATAACTTGAACTTTTTAACTTGCCCACTCATTTATCCCTAAATTACTCTGACCAAAAGAGCTTTGACCAACAAAATTTGCCTCAAAAACATAACTTAGCATAGAAATTTCAAAATAACCTAGATCTATTAATTTAAAAAGTTAATAGAAAATAGACATAACACTTTTGCTGTCACTGGTGCACAGATTGTATGCCCTTAGGTAACGCGAGATTGCAATATACCAGCAAACATCATAGAATAATTTTACACAACACCGCACCACAGAATATAAAGCCAATGTAATCATATATAGCAATTCTGTTCTTAAATAAGAATCAATAACCCTATGTTCATAACAACTAGCTCACCACTGCATAAATCGATTATTCCATCTCCGATGCTACGTTGTTCATTAGCCGCTATTTTTGCGCTATCGGTACTAGCCGCCATCTTATTATTTTTATTACAGCAGACAAAGAATACTCTCCAAGATGTGAGCAACAGTATGGCTAATGACGCTTTATGGCATATTGATGAAATGGCAACGAATACTCACGCTACCTTGGATCATTTGTCCGAATACTCGGATCGTAGTTGTTCCGAGGTCAAAGAACAACTCGAAAATCAGCTCATTACAGGCATTTACTTACACTCCATACACCTATTTAAAAATAACACCATTTACTGCTCTTCTGTATATCGTGCCATTGGTTTTCCTGTTGCAGGTAAAGAATATTATAGCAATGGCGAAATGCTGCTACTTACAAGCAAGAAACTGAATAACAACATTCCCCTTTTAGTACACCGACGTGATATTGAACAGACAGGTATCCTCAGTTTGATAGATGGGCGCTATTTACGTCTTGCTCTTAGTGTTCAAGAAGAGAAGGGATTTATCGCTTTACAAGTGGGTGAAACATGGATGACCGAAACAGATCAAACAGCAGATGGGCCCCTGCCTAAACTTACATTTGTCAGCAAAATAAAATCACAACAATTCCCATTACAATCATCACCGGTTTTCATGATGAAATTTTATGGCAACAATTGTGGGAAAATAATGGCGTATTATTAGTAATTGTTATCCTTCTGCTTCTGCTGCTATCCGTAGTGATTGTCCGCGCTCTTAAGCAACCTTATTCCGTCCAAAGAACATTAAAAAAAGCGCACCTCAACCAAGAATTTATCCCTTACCTGCAATCTATTGTAGACTCGCAAGGCAAACTCTGTGGCGCAGAAGCATTAATGCGTTGGCAAACTACTCCAACACAACTTGTTAGCCCTATAGCATTCATTCCCGCGATGGAAGAAACTGGATTAATAGTCCCCATAACCTCATCTATCATTCGTCAGTTAGCTGATACCTTAGAGCCACAACAGTTACTATTACCCGATAATTTTTACATTAGTGTCAATATCAGTAAGTCGCACTTTAAAAATCTCTCATTATTGGAAGATTGCCGTTACTTCATCGATAAGCTATCAATAAAAAAAGTGAAGATCTGTTTAGAGGAATCACGGAACGCGAGCTCATCGAGCAAACAGAACTTAGTGATTACTTACTGCAAAAGTTAGCTGAAATGGAAGTAAAAATAGCCATTGATGATTTTGGAACAGGGCATGCTTCCTTTGATTACCTGCAGCGTTTTAGAGTAGACATACTAAAAATAGACCGAGGTTTTATCACTAATATCGGTGCAAATTCATTCTCAGAGCACCTCATCGAGACCATGATTGAACTCAGTCATAAACTCAATTTGTTCACTATCGCAGAGGGAGTTGAAACTATCGAACAATCTCAATATTTAGAAAAACATGGCGTTAATTTTCAACAAGGTTTTCTTTTTGCCAAACCTATATCGATGAACGAATTTATACAAATTAATGGCAAGAACAAAAAATCATAGTACTTGCCATAATGCCCTTAACATTCATATATTTATTTCTTAATCACCGGCTGATTCTGCTGCAAAATATCTTCATCATTAACAAAACGTAACGCTAAACAATCACTCTCTTTGCTAATGATCATCGAAGAATCAACTCGCAAGCAACTACCTGCATACTTACCCGCAGCGGTGAAGGTACAAACCTGTACATAGTAACCATCCACCAAGGGTAATGGAAATAGCGCTTGGTAGATATGATCCTGCGCGGCGAATTGCCCCCCCGTTGCTTCGATAATATCTTGATCCTGATCGATCAATTGAATATTCGCACCACATCGCCCAACAATAGGTTTACTGACATAACCACTCTCTTGCAACGCCTCATTTAGCTGAAAATCGGCATTGAGCAGCAAAGGATGATTTGGGAACAATGACCAGAGCACAGGAAGAATCGCTTTATTACTGGGAATGAGTGTCCAAAGTGGTTCAAAAATCATGATATTTTTATGCAATAAAACATCGGCAAGTCTCGGTGCCTGCCCCTTTTTCGATGCTGGCTGATAATTTTCAGGCACGACAGCATCGGACTCACATTCTAAACGAATTTGATCCAGTGCGGTTTCCCACGACCACGTTTTCCACACCCACTGTAGTACTTCACCTTGCGCATCAACAATGTTACCTGATTCACCCCACGTTAATGCGTTAATACCAGCAATCATTCGACTCTCAATGCCTGCCGCTTCTAATGTTTGCTGAATAAATAGGGCATGGTATTTCTCTTCGGGATCATGATCATGAAGAATATGTACTAGCCCTTTCGCCTGACTTTTTCGCCATGCTTGCACAAGTTGGTTAAAAAGATCTTTACCCGCATCTTCCCCCTCATGGACGCCATAATGACGCGCCCATTTACCCTGAATTTTAGCCCCCTCCATATAACAGGATGCCGAATCACAGTTATATTCATACACCTTTAATCCCTGCGTTGTCATCGCGAAATCAAAACGACTCGTGATCAATTGGTTAAGACGGTTATCCCAGGATTGGCGGATCTTCGGCAAGAGTGCCCTTGGTAAATTAAATTTATCTAATAACGCTTCATTATCAAGCACATAATCCGTTGCATGCATAAATAAGCCATGCAACTCATTGGTCGCTCGACGCAAGGTATCCTGCGCTGTTTTCGATAAAACGTAGTAACGATACTGGTCTGCAACGGCTGCACTTAATTTATGGCCATGCAGGGCGTGAACATAAGCTGCTTCATCTTCATTCGCCACATTTAACCACGACTTTTGAGGCTCTAACAGGGGTTTTGCATAATGGCTAGATAATGAAAATAGCTGCTTGTTAGTTTCCACACTCGCTTCTGCATAGCGATCATCATCAGTTTGTATCATCCAACCTAAAATCAAGGCATCATTAAAAGAACAAGCAACCCAATATTCACCCTCCTCCGTGATCGTCGCGATTAGCTCGCGACTAAAATCGCGCCCATCAGGCCAAATTGTATGGTCAAGATTTTGTTCTGCAATACGAATTTTATCGGCAAACACTTCCGTCACAATGGCAACGTGGCCAGTCTGCCAAACTCCCCGCCTTGCTCCCAAATCAATAAACTTCCCGGTTGCGGATGACGTTTACTACCGTTAGCAAAAGCTTGTAAGGGTAAACGTGTATTGGAAGCAATATCGCGCACAGAACGTAAATTAAAAATATCATAGGCCATCGGCACATCATCAAAAAGATAGCCATGATTGAGATACATCCAGCGTCGTGCAAATTCCACGCATTGCCATTTATAGCCCATGTAAATACCATCAACATAATTGCGAAAGGCGCTACGTTTTGGGTATTCGCTATCACTGGCGCTATCGTAATCACTAGAATATGCAGCAACGCCACCGGGTGCATAACCAAGCAGAGTACCAAAGGGACGAGAAGTGGCTATGTGGGTCAAAGCGATATCCTTTTATTAGAGTGAGAAGATAACTAATATATGCGACTAATTTATTATTAGCAATGCCGTCATTTATCTAGAACCAAAATAAAAACTAGGTATATATGAAAGGGTTTCTAAAGGGGGGGAGCTGTGGTCGATATATTCGTGAACAAGATAAAATGGGACGTTAAAAAAGATAGTCGTAGAATAAAAAATCGGCAACAAGCACTGGCTTGTTCCCGATTATAGCTAAAGCCTTTAATCTAACTTATTGAATTGTTACACCAGCAAAACCGAATCCACTATAACTGCCGAATGTACCAACTGGATGAATGTTGATATCAACAATACCTTCGAACTCAATATCCACTTTCATGTAATGCCAAGTATAACCAGAAGGCACTTCAACTAATTCACTTTCACCATTAATGATAATTTCAATAAAGGCAGCATCATTACTCCAAACACCCGCATTAAAATAGACCGAAGCAATATTTACCTGTTGCGAACCACTTGCCAATTTAATTTCAACGCCATTACTCTCTTTCCATGACATACTTTGATAGCCCGAATTAATCTCATTGCCGCCATTAACAAATGTGTACTTGCCATCGCGATATTTGCTTTTACCGTAGAATGATAAATTCTGCAGTACGGCGTTAGAAATATCTTCATTACCATTTATCCCATTGGCGCTATAAAAGCTTGCATCCGTTGTGTCGATAACAGACCCAAATTTTGTTTCTGTTGCAACAAGTGCCGCATAATTTACCACAGGCGCCATATTTGCATTATCAAAAACAATACCAGCAAACATAACAGCACTGTAACCTGAACGATCCGAATCTGTTGTTATATGCACAGGAACTGTACCATCAAAAACAATGTCCACTGCAAAGAAATGCCAGCTATACCCCTTAGGTAACGTAACAACTTGAGTTTTATCACCCGCAGTTACAACGACACTAGATTGTTGATCATCCCAAGCTCCAGCCTGCATATACAAGCGTGCAGTTTGTTCATTACCTGTACCATGTAAAACAAATGAAAGGCTATTACTACTGTCAAACTTCATACTGGTATAACCATTCTCAAGTTCAACCCCCTCATTTTGGAAGCTAAAATAGTCTTTATCTGCAGAACTAATTTTACCTGAATTTATTACAAAGTTGCTGCCTTCAAGTGTCTCTTGAGTGTACTCTTGATTATGGGTGACATTACTTTTAAATGAATAAAGCGTTTTTCTACCTATTTCAATAGCAACAGGTTTAGAAATAGTTTCATGCGATATAACAACACTGCCAGTAAAATCAGGCTTATCGCCAGGGAGCGTTTCACCTGGATCGGGAACAACAGGCACCTGTGCGCACACTTCTTCGGAATTGTTTTTTCCTGCTTGGTTAAATGCCGTTATCCGATAACAATATGTCTCTTCACTAATAACATCTAAATCATTATATTGCGTAGTATTGGCAGCTAACACTGCGATATTTTGGAAAAAGTCATCATTAACAATGCGCTTTTCAACAAAAAATCCTTCTTCATTTGTTGAATTATCATTCCATGCTATCTGCAAACTAGCAGATAATGCAACGGGACTCATAATGAATAACAATATTACAATTAGGCGGGTATAAATTAAATTAACTAGTTGATTCATTTTTGCCTCCACAAAAGTGATCAATCAGCGTTTATTCATAATTTGTAAATTAGGAGGAATGATAAGAACTATTATCGCCTCGGTAACTCCGCTGCCATAGACTGATAGTCAACAGGCCGGTGGTTTTGCGTATTAAGGTTTCCCTTAACTTGCCTTTTTCTAGCTACAATATTTAAACAACTGAATATTAAAAAATAGGATTGGTTAAATTTCATACAAATTAAAACAGAAAAACGAACAGATTAAAAGCGTTAATTTAGTAATTAATCACTCAAAAAAAGCAAAATAGGACCTACTTTTAGAGGGATCAAACGTAAGCATCAACTAACATTACACACCTAGGCTTGTGACTTTTTATTCAGATCAAGTATAAAAATCAGCGTCTTATATTTTCATCACCGCTACCTCCCCAACCTCTCCATCAAGCTGAAATAGAGCAACAACAAGATAAAAACAAATACCAAATAACAAGATCTACCTCACACACTAACCCACAATTAAATTTACTTTTTTATGATTTTTAGTCTACGCACTTAGATGAACAGAGAAATATCACAGCAAAACCAACAAAAAAATGTGCTGTATAGTGGTGGTATTGCAATCAGTAAACAAACTTTCAACGAATAAATAAGAAAATTAATGGATAAATTTATTTATATTGTGACACTCTTATCTACAATAATTTATCTTTCCTCATCTAAATTATCTACACTAAGAGTTAGAGTTAATGCTTAAATTTGTTGTCGTACTTACATAAACGGACTGATAACCTTGCGCATTAATAAGGCTTCCCCTATCCTTTTACAAGACAAATAAAAATAGCTGTTCAGACAACAATAGCATATGTTTTTTAATTTATTACAAGCATTGACCTCCGCTGAATCACAACTAATAATTACGGAGAGTAAATGAAAAGATGCATACGATATTATTTAGAACTCATTTTTGCTGTACTGGCTTTGAGCGTAAGCCTTTGTTCTTATGCCTGTAAACCTATTATCACCCCCACCTTTGCCAATATTAGTAAAGATATTTTAATCAGAGACCTACTTGTTTTATCTTTATCGAAAGTGATCGAAGCTGAGAATATTTGCGTAAAACCCTATATAGAAAACCTTTCCGATGCACGTAAAAGTAAACATGTTATGCAAGGTTTGATTGATGTGACATGGGCAAGTGCCTCCGCTGTTGAAGAAGATAATTTACAGGCTATTCGCATTCCTATCTTCCGTGGTTTGCAGGGGCTGCGCATTTTTATTATCCGAGAAAATGAGCAAACACTATTTGATGCAATCACAACGCTAGATCACTTGCGTCAATATCAAGCAGGACAGGGTACTTTTTGGGGGGATACAAAGGTATTAAAAGGCGCGAATATTCCCGTCATAACCACTCCCATATCAGAAAATTTACTCTCTATGCTTGCTAAAAAGCGGTTTGATTACTTTCCCTTAGCTATTCATGAGCCATGGGTCGCTCTGAGTGCACATCCTGAGCTACCACTCGTGGTTGAAAACTCAATTATACTTTCCTACCCTTCTGCCTTTTATTTTTATGTGAGTAAAGATAACCAGACCCTCGCATCGAATATCCTCAACGGAATGAAAATAGCGATTGCAGACGGCTCTTACTATCAATTGTTATTTAGCTCTGACTTATTGAAAGAAGCGTTTCTGCGCGGTAATTTAACTCAGCGAAAAGTATTTTCAGTACAAAATTCTAATTTTCACCACAAAATTCCAAAAGAAAATAGGGTATATTGGTTATCTGCAGATGAATTAATCACAATGATGTCTAAAAACAGATGAGAGCCAAAACAAGAGCTGATAATACCAACCTCATAATATTATGGTCATAGTTTGTTGAGGATAAATACCGAAGAACAAGGCGCATGATTGAGTACTAGCAGGCTATTACAATTGAATGCAACGCTGTTACCTATTATTTTAACCAACAAGATAGATCAGATACTTATGCGGATTAGTATTATCTCCCTACAGAGCGATGAAAAGGCTATTAATTAAAAAATAGCAGGCAATATAATAAAAAGTATTGATGTATACCCATGATACTTCAAGAGGGGTATATAAGTGTTGCGGCGCCCATAAAATTGCTAACAAGCTACAAATTTATTCGCTCACACAGAGAGGACAGGATATGGACAGGAATAATTTTATTACTTAGGAGTGTTTGAGACAATAACTGACTAATAAATGCGTTGTAACTTATTGATAACCCTAGAAACAACAAAGCCCCGACAATTGTCGAGGCTTTATCTAAATGTGGCAGGGGTGGAGAGATTCGAACTCCCAACATTCGGATTTGGAATCCGACGTTCTGCCATTGGAACTACACCCCTGCAGACGACGCAAATAATACCTAAGCTAATTTCAAAGTAAAGTGCTTTTTATGCAAACTCGGTTAACTGCCTAGAAAACAAGCAAAGCAAGCTGCATTTCTATTTTTTACCAAGGTTTAACGAAGAAAATCTTGCACCTTCTGCTGGTCGGGAACCGAGCCCGAGTGCACCAGTTTACCATCCACGGAAACCGCTGGTGTACTCATCACCCCAGCCGCCATAATCGCTTGTAAGTCCGTCACTTTGGATAACGCGATATCAATATCTAACTGCTTCGCGGTTTGTTGAATCAACTCTGCTGTTGTGACGCAATTTTTACAACCAGATCCATATACATTAATCGTTTTCATTTTATCTCCCTGTTTATTCTAAAAGTTAACTGCATTAAATAACCAACCAATCAAACTCAAAGCGACCAGTAAATAGGCCGCAATCATTATTAATAATCGCGTGGTCATCACCTGTTTGAGCATCATGAATTCAGGCAAACTAACGGCAACAGCGCTCATACAAAAAGCGAGCGTTGTTCCCAATGGCACGCCTTTTAATAATAAGCTTTCAATAATGGGGACTATAGCAGTGGCATTAACATACATCGGAATAGCGAGCAAAGTGGCAACTGGAACAGACCACCACTGCCTCGCCCCTAGATGCTCACTAAACCATGTTGCAGGTATAGCACCATGAATCACCGCACCAATAGCAACCCCAAGTAGGACCCATTTCCAAACTCTACTAAAGATGGTTAACATCTCTTGTTTGGCAAATTGATGGCGTTCGAATAAGGTCATTTTATTCTGTTCATATGCAATATCAGGCATATCATCCTGACGTTTATATTGCTGAGCAAGAAACGCTACTAACATGCGTTCCCCTTTGATTAAATCAATGAGAAAACCAGCTGAAATGCCAAGTAATAAACCGATGCTGATATAAATAAGGGTAAATTTAAGACCAAGCAGAGATCCCAACATCACCACCACCACTTCGTTGATCAAAGGGGAGGTTAGTAAAAAGGCGATGGTGACACCAAGCGGAATACGTGCGGAGACAAAGCCCATAAATAAGGGAATCGAACTACAGGAACAAAAAGGGGTAACCGATCCAAAAATTGAACCGAGAATATAGCCTAAGAACCTATTTTTACCCTGTAAATAGTAACGGACTTTTTCAGGGTTAAGCGTGGCTCTCACTACGGCAATAAGGTAAATCAGCACAACCAATAGCACTAAAATTTTACTAGTGTCTTCAATAAAGAAGTGAACGGCTCCTGTCAATCGACTATCGGGCACCAGATTAAATAATGAATAAGTTAGCCAATCGGCAAGGTAAGTGAACCAAGCTAGCATGAATGCTCTCCGCTGAATGTATCTCTAATTATAGACACGAACAGGGAGGTAAAAAGATGCAAATTTTTTAAATTATTTTCTGGGTATAAAGGCGATAACCCCCTGTTGATCAAATTCCACCTTACAGGATATGATCATCTGCTCACGCAATTTCTTTCGCGCCCGCTGTATTCGTGATTTGCTTGCGCTCAACGACAACCCTTTATGCTGTGCATATTCTGATTGTGAAAGCCCCTGTATATCACAGAGCTCGATGGCCTCTTTGTCACTTTCATCTAATTCACACAAAACGCGGATCAAACAGTGTTGTAAATTCACAATCGGCTGCTGCTCTGGTTGCACACTGACTTCTGCATTGATATTCATTTCTAACTTCGCTTTGCGATGTGCATCAATGAGCGTATTTTTAGTGATAGTAAAAAGCCAACTTTTAGCGTGCGCTAATGTACAAAAACGCGCTTTATTTTGTAGGGCTTTAATAAACACATCTTGCAGAAGGTCTTGAGCCAACTCGCAATCACCTGTTTTTTTTACTAACCAATTTTTTAATGCCTGCTCATTTGCATTCCAAGCGACCATTAAACAGTCCAAAATATCAACCTTATACCAAATAACCACTTAATAAACATACTGTTCAGCTTGCGCGAGTATTGATGTCATCCACATTTTAGCATCGTTAATATTATTGAAGAATTGATAGGCTTCCCCCGCCTGATTATACAAATCACTCAGATGACGCTGACCTAGCGCAGGAGCAGTACAATCAGTTAAAATTAAAGCCGTTGCGATACGCCCGTTTTGTTTGTCATATTTAACGTATTCAACCAGTAACTCAGCGGCCTCTGGCGTATGGATCGGATCTCCGTTTAAGGTAACGATCACCCCCCATTTTTCATGGGCTCGCAACCGCTGTACTACATTCGCATTGCTAAGAGAAAGGATCATCGCTTCTTTATTCCAAGGGCCACACCCCTCAATCATTAATATATTATTTACTAATTCAAAGTGTAATGTCCCATGGTCTGTTTTCATCATTGAACTCCGTTGTGGGCTACTTTAAAAAAACATAATGTGTTTCTATATTCGCTCATTTATCACGACGAATAAATCGTTAATGATAAGATCTTTGTTATCCCCCTCAAAAATAAAAACAGCTATCGCGATCACCCATATGAACAGCGCAATAAATGATGCAATGAAGGCAATATTGACCTCAATATAGTGCTTGCCGTAACCTTTCTCCCACCTTAGTATAGGCAATTTAATTCGTTAATTTTAAACCACTTTACGTATAATGCTTTTATCAGCACAATAAATGCCATGATAAAAAATAATCGATTGTTTTTTAAAGGATAATAAACAATGAGTAACCTGCAACCAGCTATCAAACCAGTTAACCCTAATTTTTCATCTGGCCCATGCGCTAAACGCCCCGGTTATGATATTAAGCAGTTAGATATTGCGACGTTAGGCCGTTCGCACCGTTCCGCTCTTGGCAAAAATGCGTTACAAAAAGTGATCGACGATACCGCTAAGCTATTAGCGCTACCTAAAGATTACCGCGTTGGTATTGTCCCCGCTTCTGATACGGGCGCGATGGAGATGATCATGTGGTCGATGCTCGGTGAGCGCCCTGTTGATGTCTGTTATTGGGAGTCATTCGGACAAGGTTGGTTTGCCGATATTACTAAGCAACTTAAGTTACAAAACGTCAATGAGATAAAAGCAGATTACGGGCAACTACCCGATCTATCGCAAGTGAATTCCGATCACGATGTTGTCTTCACTTGGAATGGCACAACCTCTGGCGTCAAGGTTGAAAATGGCGATTTCATTCGCGACGATCGTCAAGGATTAACTATTTGTGATGCGACTTCGGCGGTATTTGCGATGCCAATGCCTTGGGAAAAATTAGATGTCACCACATTCAGCTGGCAGAAAGTATTAGGTGGTGAAGGTGGTCATGGCATGATCATTTTAAGTCCACGCGCAGTGGCTCGTTTAGAAAGTTATACTCCGAGCTGGCCGCTACCTAAAATTTTCCGATTAACTGCAGCTGGAAAATTGCTAGAGGGAATTTTTAAGGGTGAAACAATTAATACCCCTTCTATGCTCTGTGTGGCAGACTATCAAGATGCATTAGATTGGATCTCGGATATCGGTGGTGTACAAGCGAGCATCGAAAAGTCGCAACAAAATCTCGCCATCTTAGAGACCTTTGTCTCAGAAAATGATTGGATTCACTTTTTAGCTGAGAATGCACAGATTCGCTCTAACACCAGTGTATGTCTATCTCTCGACTTAGATGATCAACAAATTAAACAATTCATAACATTACTTGCCGATAATCAAGTTGCCTATGACATTGGTGCCTACAAAGATGCGCCAAGTGGATTACGTATCTGGTGCGGCAGTACCGTACAAGCAAGCGACTTAAAAGCCCTATTACCTTGGTTAAGCTGGGCATATCAAGTAGTTTGTAAATAAACATAAAGCGCAAAGCGTTGGAGAAAACAATGAGCGAAAATAATTTTGATTTTGACTATATCTGTATTGGCGGTGGCAGCGGCGGGATTGCATCGGCAAACCGTGCAGCCAGATATGGGCAAAAAGTCGCAATCATCGAGGCCAACGCATTGGGCGGCACCTGTGTCAATGTCGGCTGTGTCCCTAAAAAGGTGATGTGGCATGGTGCGCAAATTGCCGAAGCGATTAACCTATACGCACCAGATTATGGTTTCGACGTGAACCTAAAAGCATTTAATTGGGCAAAACTGATAGAGAGTCGCCAAGCCTATATTGGTCGTATCCATGAATCCTATGACCGCGTATTAGGTAATAACAAGGTGGAAGTGATCAAAGGCTTTGCCACCTTTATTGATAAAAATACGATTGCAGTTGGTGATAAACAATACCGCGCCAAACATATCACCATTGCCACGGGCGGTCGCCCAATTATCCCCAATATTGCAGGGGCTGAATATGGCATCGACTCGAATGGCTTTTTTGATCTGAAAATACAACCTAAACGCGTGGCCGTAGTCGGTGCTGGTTATATCGCCGTTGAGATTGCAGGCGTCTTACATGCTTTGGGTACGCAAACTCACCTTTTCGTGCGTAAAGAATCACCTCTCCGCAGTTTCGACCCGATGATCATTGAAACGCTCGTTGAAGTGATGGAAAAAGAGGGCTTGAGCTTACACACCCACTCTATCCCCAAAGAAATCGTTAAAGAAAGCGATGGTAGTTTAACCCTACACCTTGAAAATGGAAAAAGTTGCAATGTTGACACCCTGATTTGGGCAATCGGGCGTAGCCCCGCCACAGATACCATTAATCTTAGCGCTGCAGGTGTCGCAACCAATGACGCTGGCTATATTAAAGTTGATGCCTACCAAGAGACAAATATACCGGGCATCTATTGTGTTGGCGATATTATGGAAGGAGGGGTAAACTGACTCCCGTAGCCGTTAAAGCGGGTCGCCAGTTATCTGAGCGCCTATTTAATAATAAAGTGGATGCCAAAATGGACTATAGCCTTATTCCTACGGTGGTATTTAGTCACCCACCAATTGGCACTATTGGGTTAACGGAACAACAAGCTATTGCACAATATGGCGAAGCCAATGTTAAGGTTTATCAGTCGGCTTTTACCGCGATGTATAGTGCAGTGACACAACACCGCCAGCCATGCAAAATGAAATTGGTCTGTGCGGGCGCAGAAGAGACCGTCGTTGGTCTGCACGGTATCGGTTTTAGTGTCGATGAGATGATTCAGGGGTTTGCTGTCGCAATGAAAATGGGCGCAACAAAAGCCGATTTTGATAGTGTTGTAGCTATTCACCCAACGGGATCGGAAGAGTTTGTTACTATGTAATGTCCACTTCCCACTCTTACCAAAAAAGCCCTGTCTATATACAGGGCTTTTTTATTAGATAACTGAAAAATCAAATAAACCTTTCCTTAAGCGTTTCTTAAGTTTATTAGCGGAGAATGAGTAAAAATAATTCAACAGAAGAAATCCATTTGAAACTATTACCACAAAAACTACTCAACCACTTATCCGTGAAAATGAGTATTGAATCCCTTGTACTACTCACCTCATTATACTTTGCCATTGTGATCAATTTCCCTTTTATTACGAGGATGCATGAGCTTGCCGATCCCGCTCACGTAATTTTTTCACTGACCCCATTTGCCGCGCTAACGGGTGCATTTTTGGTTATTTTCACCTTATTCTCGTTTAAGTATATTTTTAAACCCGTCATCATATTTATACTGCTATCATCGGCAAGCGCGACCTATGCGATGATGAAATACAATGTATTGTTTGACTATTCGATGGTCGAAAATATTTTTCAAACCAATATTGCGGAAGCTAATTCATACATTAATCTGCGATCTTTTTTATATCTATTTTTCCTTGCTTTTATACCTGCACTATTTATCGCGTTGGTAGAGATAAAATGGACTGATTCATGGCTAAAAGGGTTACTACATCGTACTGGGATGATCGTGATTGGCTTTGCTATTCTTGGTATTATTGCAGCCTTCTTCTATAAGGACTACGCCTCAGTTGGACGCAATAATCACTATCTCAATAAAATGATTCTACCTACACATCTTTACTACGCAGGAAGATATATTAACAATACTTACTTTGTTAAACCGCTCGCGTTTAAAGTCATGGGTGAAGATGCAAAAATTATAAAAAGCGATAATAATAAACCCACATTGATGGTATTAGTGGTCGGTGAAACCGCGCGCTCAGAAAACATTGCCTACAATGGTTATGAACGCAATACCAATCCCTACACGGAAAACTTAGCCATTATTTCATTTCAAAATGTCTCTTCATGCGGCACGGCAACGGCGCACTCATTGCCTTGCATGTTTTCATCTTTAACACATAAAAATTATGACCATAAAAAAGTGAACGCGCAGAGCAATGTCTTAGATATTATGCAGCATGCGGGTATCGATGTGATCTGGTATGAAAATGATGGCGGCCATAAAAACGTTGCACAACGCATTAATAAAGAAGAAGTTTCAACGAGCAGTGCAAACCCGCTCTGTGATGGCAGTGTCTGTGTCGATGAAGTGTTAGTGGACAAATTAAAAGAGCAATTAGCAACACAACCAGCAAAAGATTCATTAATTGCTTTTCATCTCATCGGTAGTCATGGTCCGACCTATTGGAAGCGTTATCCAACAGAAATGGAAACCTTTAAACCAGCCTGTCGCCGTAGCGATATAGAGAATTGTAGCGATCAAGAAATTGTTAATGTTTATGATAACACCTTGGTTTATACAGATTATGTATTAGCAAAAACCATCAAAGTATTAGAAGAGTATGAAGATCGTTATAACGTAGTCATGTTATACGTATCAGATCATGGTGAATCTCTGGGCGAAAATGGTCTCTACCTTCATGGCACGCCTTACGCATTTGCACCAGAAGAGCAAACTAAAGTTCCTTTATTTATCTGGCTCCCTGACAGCTATGCCGATGTAAAGGGAATCAATAAAAGCTGTTTAAGTGATGCAGCCAAACAGCAGTCGTTTTCACACGATAATTTATTCCATACCTTATTGGGCTTATATGGAGTGACCACGGAAGTGAAAGATGCACAACTAGATATGACAGCTAACTGTATGGATAGCGATAAAAAATAGACAATATATACCCATGTTACCTCAAGATTCTTTGCTATCTTAATGTAACATGGGGTATGCATCATAGACTGATACTTACCCATTTTATCCCACTGCTAGTTCATAGAATATTTGTGTTTTTAAAATTAACCTGATGTGATGGTTACTTCATTTAGTGCTATTTTAGTGCGTTGTTTGCACGATTGAGGGCGTTATTTGTATTTTCATCGCTTCCTAATTTTAGATAAATGGCTTTTAAATAGGCTATTTAAACGATTTTGAATAAATTCCTCTATTTCATGCAAATGGAATAAATAATGCAATATATCAACACCAAATGACATTTTCATGTTATTTATATAGATTCATATCATCAAAGGGGAATTAGTCGATGACAATTACTGTTGGTATTTCACACCATACCGAATATAAATATGACCGTTCTGTGAAAATGGGGCCGCATATATTTCGTTTACGGCCTGCTCCTCATAGCCGTACTAAAATTAAGAGTTATTCTTTAAAGATCACCAGAAGATCACTATATTAATTGGCAGCAAAATCCCTTTGGTAACTATAGT